>JALSJG010000056.1 GCA_026989475.1 Thermaceae bacterium
CGGTCCTTGGCCGAGAGGATGATCCCGAGCGTCGCTTTTTCGCCGTCGATCTCGTAAAGCTCCACCGCCCCGATCCACTCGCCCCGCTCGTCGAGCACGCCAAAGGCGACGCGATCCTTGCGGAGAATTTCGGCTTGAACCATGCGCCGAAAGAGCCAAAAGGGGATCCGGAGGGGCCGGTGCCCGTTCAAGCGGGCGATCTCGGGATCGCGAAAAGCGGCGTAGAACCGGCGCCACTCCTCCTCGCTGAGCCCCTCGCGAAAGTCCTTGAGCCGGACCCCGGGCACCCTTCAAGCTTAAGGCCGCGGCCCACTGAGCCGCGGCCAAAACGGCCCTTGACCTAGGGGTAGAGTCCCCTTCGCGCCCGGGCCTCGAGCACCCGCGTCGCGGCCACGATGTAGGCCGCGGTCCGGAGGGAGACTTTGCGGTCCTCGGCGGTCTGCCAGACGGCCTCGAAGGCCTCGGTGATCACCCGCCGGAGGTTTTCGTTCACTTCCTCCTCGGTCCAGAAATAGGAGTTGAAGTCCTGCACCCACTCGAAGTAGGAGACGATCACGCCGCCCGCGTTCGCGATCACGTCGGGGACCACCAGGATGCCGCGCTCGGAGAGGATGTCGTCGGCCGCCGGGGTGGTGGGGCCGTTCGCGCCCTCGACCACCATCCTCGCCTTGATCTTCCAGGCGTTTTGCTCGGTGATCGCCCCCTCGAGCGCCGCCGGCACCGCGATCTCGGCGGGCAGTCCAAAAAACTCCGCCGCCGGCACCGGCTCCGCCTTGGGGTAGCCGCGCACCCCGCCGGCCTCGGCCACGTACTTGAGGAGATCGTAAGGATCGATGCCCTTCTCGTTGTAGATCGCCCCGGTGATGTCCGCGATCCCCACCACCCGGGCGCCGTGGTTGTGGAAGGCGCGGGCGGCGGCGTTGCCCACGTTGCCGAAGCCCTGGATGATCACCCGGCTGCCCTCGATCGGCAGGTTGATCTTCTTGGCCGCCGCCGCGGCCACGAAGAACACGCCGTTACCGGTGGCGTCCTGGCGACCCAGCGAGCCCCCGAGGGGAATCGGCTTGCCGGTGACCACGCCGGGGGCCGTCGTCCCCACGTTCATCGAGTAGGTGTCCATCATCCAGGCCATCTCGCGCTGGCCGGTGCCCACGTCGGGGGCGGGTACGTCCCGCTGGGGGCCGATCAGGATCCCGATCTCCGAGGTGTAGCGGCGGGTGAGGCGCTCGAGCTCCGCGGTCGAGAGCTTCGCGGGATCCACCCGGATCCCCCCCTTCCCGCCCCCGTAGGGAAGCCCCACGGCGGCGTTCTTGATCGTCATCCAGGCGGCGAGCGCCATGACCTCCGAGAGGGTGACCGCAGGGTGATAACGTACGCCGCCCTTCGCCGGTCCCCGGGAGGTGTTGTGGTGCACCCGGTAGCCCTCGAAGTGGGCCACGGTGCCGTCGTCCAGACGAATCGGCACGTCCACGATCAGGATGCGCTTCGGACGCTTCAAGGTCTCGGCCCAGTAGGCGAGCGGGCCCAGGTAAGGGATGACCCGGTCCACCTGTTCGAGGTAGGTCTTCCAAGGCCCCTCGGCCTCCTTAGGGATGAAGGAAAGCGGCTCGTGCTTCATGGATACACCCCTCTCAGGCGGGTGGCCTCGTCCACCCTTTGAATCGCGATCCGTTGCGCGGCGCCGCGGAGCGGCAGACCCCGCGCGCTCGCGTAAGCCTCAACCTGGTCAAAAGCGCGCACCAGGGCGCTCTTGAGTTGCTTGCGAACCCTGGCCTCGTCCCAGAAGTAGGCCGAAAGGTCCTGCACCCACTCGAAGTAGCCGATCACCAGGTTGCCCCCGGCGGCCAGGATGTGGGGGACGACGATCACCCCTCGCTCGCGGAGGATCTCGTCGGCGCGGGCGGTGATCGGTACGTTCGCCCCCTCGACCACCACCCTGGCGTGGACCTCGCCGGCGTTGTCCTCGCGGATCACGTGCTGGTAGGCGGCGAGCACCAGGTAGTCCACCGAGAGGGCAAGGAGCTGGGCGTTGGTGATCGCCTCGCCGGGGAAGCCCTCGAAAGTGCCCTCGCGGTCGAAGTGGGCCTCGAGGGCGGGGATGTCGAGCCCCTGGCCGTCGTAAATCCCGCCCACGTCGATCGAGACCGCCACCACCTTGGCCCCGAGGCGGTAAAGCACCCGCGCCACCGCTCGGCCCACCGAGCCGAACCCCTGCACCGCCACCCTGGCGCCCTCGAGGGAGAGACCAAAGCGCGAGGCGTACCGCTCGGTGACGTGCACGAGTCCGAGCGCCACGGCGTCGGTCCGGCCGCGGGTGCCGCCCAGGCGCTCGGGCTTGCCCACCACCACCGCGGGCTCGATGAAGCCCTTGGCCTGGGCGTAGGTGTCCATGAACCAGGCCATGACCTGCTCGTCGGTGCCGTAGTCCGGGGCGAGCACGTCGACCTCGGGACCCGCCAGGTTTACGAGCTCGGCCATGTAGCGGCGGGAGAGGCGCTCGAGCTCCCCCCGGGCCATCCGGCTCCGATCGAGCGCCACCCCGCCGGCGGCGCCCCCGAAGGGGAGATTCAAGACCGCCGCCTTCAGGGTGTTCCAGGCGGCGAGCCCGGCGACGTCCCCCAAACTAAGGGCGGGGTCGTAACGTACCCCGCCGAGCGAGGGTCCCCGGGCGATGTTGTGCACCACCCGATAACCGCGGAAGGTTCGCACCCGCCCGTCGTCCATGCGGACCGGGAGCGCGACGCTTAAAACGCGACGCGGGTGCACCAGGTACTCGAAGGTCGTCGGATGCACCCGCTCGCTCTCGGCCACCTGCCCCAGGTACTCGAGGAAATCCCCCCAGAGCCCCGGGCCGTTCGGTGGCTTCCATGCCTCCTGGGCCATGCCCACCTCCCGTCACCGGGCGGATTATAGCGCCGTTTTCGGGGACAGGTTACCCAAGCCGACCCAGTTCTTTTCGAGCCAGAGCGGCGAGCTTTTCGCGGGCCGGGCCGGGGGGGAGCGCATCGAGCGCGGCCTCCGCCCGGGCGACCTCCCGGGCGATCCGGGCCACCACCTCCCGGGCAGCCCCGGTAGTCTCCGCAAGGGCCCGGAGACGCTCAATATCCCCTTCCTGAGCCCCCCGACGCGCGAGGATTTCCTTCACCTCTTCGGGCGCATACGCGAGCAGGCGGAGCAGGATCAGCGTGATCTTCCCCTCGCGAACGTCCCCGCCCACCGGCTTCCCGAGCCGATCCGGGTCGCCCATCAGGTCGAGGAAGTCGTCCCGCATCTGAAAGGCAAGCCCGTAGGCCTCGCCAAACTCGACCAGGGCCCGCCGCCAGGGGTGTTCGGGGACAAGCCCAAAGAGCACCGCCGCCCCCTCGGTAGCGGCCTGCATCAAAGCCGCGGTCTTTCCCCGGATGATGCGAAAGTAAAGGTCCTCCCGGTACTCCCCGTAGGCCGCCGCCTGAAACTGCAGGACCTCCGCCTCCGAAAGCTCCCGGGCCACCTCGGCGAAGAGGTAGACGAGCTCCATCTTCCCCGTCTCGGCCAGGGAATGAAGCAGCCGGGAGAGCAGGTAATCCCCCGAAAGCACGCTCACCGCGTTGCCGTAGCGGCGGTAAGCGGCCTCCCGACCCCGGCGGGTCTCGGCCCCGTCCACCAGGTCGTCGTGGAGAAGGGTGGCCGAGTGCAAGAGCTCGACCGCGAGGGCGAGCCGCATCTCGTGGGGCACGCCGTCCGGACTCAGCGCCCGGCTCGCGAGGTGCACCAGCCGGGGGCGCACCCGCTTGCCCCCGGCGTAGACCAGGTCTTCCTCGATCAGCTGGATGAACTCGACGTCGGAGCGGAGGAGCCGTCTCAGCTCCCGCTCGAAAGCCTCTAAAAAAGCGATCTCGGCCCGGGCCTCCACCGGGCCGAGTATAACAGTCATACAGCCTTAATATACGACTGCAGGCGCAGGGAGGCTAATATTCATTACCGCCCCATTGTATCCCTGTACTTTAATGGCGCGAACAACGAGGCTACCGATGGTTGGAATGGGGCTGATGGTTACGTCCCACTGAACGCGAGCACATTCATCGGGTTTTGCAGAAACCGGGCAGGCTGGAACGTCCACCAAGGGAGCGAAGTCGGGATAGGGGTCGTCAAAATCCAGCGCTAGAACCACGCCACCAGGAGAACCAGGCAGCGTGTGGAACTTAAACAAGACCGCTAGCTGATCATTCACAGGGTCCGGCGTAACCGTCGGACGTTCCATAACAACACTTGGCGCACCGATAGGATTTTGAAAACTGAAATTGCCACAAGCCGTGAACAAGCTCAGTCCCATCAGAAGGAGGACCACGGTTCCTAGTTGCTTCATCCTACCCACTCCTCTCCCACATTACGCGAAACGAAGTACGTGAGCCGTGCCAAACCGGCCAGGAAGTCCACGTTCTCGACCGGCACGTGGGGCGGCGTCTCGAGCACCGCGGGGGCGAAGTTCAAGATCCCCTTGATCCCCGCCCGTACCAGACGGTCGGCGACCTCCTGAGCGGCCTCGGCGGGCACCGCGATCAAGCCGATCTCGATCCCCCGCTCGGCCACCGCCCGCTCGAGGTTCGCGAGCGGCTCGATCACCCCCCGGGAGAGCTGCTTGCCCACCTTGGCCGGGTCCACGTCGAAAAACCCCACCGGCTCGAAGATCTCGCCGAGCCCGGGGTAATCGGCGAGCGCCTGGCCAAGCCGCCCCATGCCCACGATGGCGAGTCGCCAGCGCCGGGAAAGCCCGAGAATGTTCCGGAGTTCGCGCTTTAAAAGGGGAACCGAGTACCCCACCCCCCGGGTCCCGTAGCTACCGAAGTAGGCGAGATCCTTGCGCACCTGGAAGGCGGTGACCTGGGCTTCCTCGGCGAGCTGCTCGCTCGAGGTCCGCATCACCCCCCGGCGCTCGAGGGCCTCGAGCA
>JALSJG010000057.1 GCA_026989475.1 Thermaceae bacterium
ACCGGGGTCTCGACCTCTAGAAAACCCTTGCTTTCAAAGAACTTGCGAACGTAGCCGACGATCCGGGCCCGCTTCCTGAAGACCTCGCGCACCTCGGGGTTCACGATCAGATCGAGGTAGCGCTGGCGGTAGCGGACCTCCTTGTCCCGGATGCCGTGCCACTTATCGGGCAGTGGGTGAAGGCTCTTGACGAGCGGCTGCCAGCGGTGGACCTTGACCGTGAGCTCCCCGGTCTTGGTCACGAAGACCGTGCCCTCGACCCCGACGATGTCCCCGACGTCGAGCTTTTTGATGAGCGGGTAGTTTTCGGTGTCGTTCTTGGAAAAAAAGAGCTGAATCTTGCCGGTCTCGTCGAGCAGGTGGGCGAAGCTCGCCTTGCCCATCCGCCGGAGCGCCACCACCCGGCCGGCGAGACGCACCCACTCCTCGGGCCACTCCTCCCCGGGACTCGGGTCGGGATGGCGGGCCTTGAGCTCGGCCGCGCTCGTGTCCTTTTCGAAGCGGTAGGGAAAGGGTTCAAAACCGGCCTCGACCAGGGCCTCGAGGTTTTTGAGCCGCTCCCGGGTCTGCTCGTTCCACTCGGGCACGGGCTACTCCAGGATCGAAAGCACCCGGTACTCCTTGACCTCGCCGGTGGGCACCTCGACCTTGACCTCGTCCCCGGCCCGCTTGCCGAGCACCGCCCTGCCCAGCGGACTCTCGTCGGAGACCTTCATGGGCTCGACGAGCACGCTCGCCTCGGCCGGGGCCACGATCTGGATCTCGAAGCTCTCGCCGGTCCGGGCGTCCTGGATCACCAGGGTGCTCCCCAGCGCGACCTTGCCCTTGGCCTCGGCACCCTCGATGATCACCGCCCGGCTGAGCACGTCCTCGAGCTGGGCGATCGCCTCCTCGATGCGGGCCTTCTCGCGTTTTGCGTCCTCGAGGCCGGAGTCGTCGTAATCGTCGGAGGATTCCATGAGTTCCTGGAGAATCTTGGTGATCTCCTCGAGCTTTTGCTGCCACTTCTCGAGCTCGGCCTTGAGCCGCTCGTAACCCTCCTTGGTCAGTCGCACTTCCCGCGCCATAAACGCCTCCAGCTAAGGGAGTATACCTTTCCTCAGGATCCGCCTCAAAACCTCGGGCCGGGCGCGCTCCCGGCAGGCTTCGGTGTCCTCGCATAGGAGCACGTAGCGCACCACCCGGGAGCCAGGAAGCCGCACCCGAAAATAGCGCGCGTAGGCGCCGCCGAGGAGGCGCCCGCAGGCCTCGCAGATCCCGGGCCGGGGAAGCGAGGGCCGCTCTACCGGTTCGAAGACCGCCCGAAACGGGGCTTCCTCGATGACCACGTGCTCGCCTTCCCGGTAGTAGAGCACCTCGCCCGGGGGCAGAAGGTCGAAGGGGGTTCCCGGGAAGAGCTCGAGGATCAGCTCCCGCTCGTCGACGGCCACGTCACCTCCTCTATAGCGTAATCCAAAACCGACTTGTGTCCTTGGGTTTCCCGGTATCCTAGATGCGATATGTTGACCGAGGCCCAGGTGCTCGACGCACTCCGCAAGGTCATCGACCCCGACTTCAAGAAGGACATCGTCACCCTCGGGTTCGTCCGCGACCTCAAGATTGACGGCGACCGGGTGGCCTTCACCTTGAAGCTCACCACCCCCGCCTGCCCCCTAAAAGACAAACTGAAGGCCGATGCCGAGGCCGTAGTCAAAGAAATTGGCGCGAAGGAAGTAACGATCACCCTCGACGCCGAGAGCCCCATCCAGCAAAAGCCCCTTCCCGGCGTGGACCACGTGATCGCGGTGGTGGCCGGCAAGGGCGGGGTGGGGAAAAGTACCACCTCCGTCAACCTTGCGGTCGCACTGAGCTTGCTCGGCGCCAAGGTGGGGCTTTTCGACGCCGACGCCTTCGGCCCCAACGCCCCCCGGATGCTCGGCGCCCTGGGGCGTCCGCTCATGACCCGGGGAGGTAAGATCCTCCCCATCGAGGCCCACGGGGTCAAGCTCGTGAGCCTGGGCCTCGTCGTCCCGGACGGCCAGCCCGTGGTGTGGCGGGGCTCGCTTCAGCACTCCTTCGTCCGCGATTTCGTCACCAAGACCGAGTGGGGCGAGCTCGACTACGTGGTCGTGGACATGCCCCCGGGCACCGGAGACATCCCGCTCTCGGTGATGCAGCTCGTGCCCTTGACCGGGGCCATCGTGGTGGGCACGCCCCAGGAGGTGGCGCTCGAGGACGTGCGGCGGGCGGTGACGATGCTCGAAAAACTCGAGGTCCCGGTGCTCGGCTTCGTCGAGAACATGAGCTACTTCGTCTGCCCCTCCTGCGGGGAGAAGCACGATATCTTCGGCTCCGGTGGCCTCGCCGCCTACGCCGAGAAGTACGGGGCGCCGCTCCTCGGTCAGATCCCGATCGAGCCCAAGATCCGAAAAGGCTCCGACGCGGGCTTCCCCGCCGCGCTCGAGGAAGGACCCCTGGGCGAGGCCTACCGGGAGCTCGCCGAGAACACCGTGAGGCGGGTGGCGGTGGCGGCGAGCACCCGAAAGCCCAAGGAAACGCCCCATCAAAAGCCCTTCCTCAATATCCCCTTGAAGAAATAGGAGGGTGCCGGCGAAGCTTCCGCCCGCGATCGAGTCCTTTGGCAGCTACCGCGCGTGGCTCAAGGAGGTCGAGGGCTACGCCGACCAGATCGCCTACGCCGAGCTTTTGCGGGCGGAGCCCTTAAAAAAGGCCGAATACGCCGGAGCGTTTTCGGGGGTGCTCGCGGCCCTGGGCCTTTCTCCTTACAAGCACCAGACCGAGGCCTTCCGGGCGATCGAGGTCGGTGGGCACGTCGTCCTAGCCACCCCTACCGCGAGCGGAAAAAGCCTCGTTTACCAGGCCCCTGCCTTGAAGGCCGCGCTCGAGGACGAAACCGCCCTCTTCGTCTTTCCCACCAAGGCGCTCGCCCGCGACCAGGAGCAGAGGCTCCTTTCGATGGAAAAAGCGCTCGTCCTTCCCCGCACGACCTTCACCTACGACGGCGACACCGCCTCGGAAAAGCGAAAACGCGCCCGCGAGCAGGGTAGCCTCGTCCTCACCAACCCCGACATGCTCCACTACGGCATCCTTCCCCGCCACCCCGAGTGGGCAAGGTTCCTGGGCCGGCTTCGCTATCTGGTGGTCGACGAACTCCACTACTACCGGGGCGTTTTCGGAAGCCACGCGGGGATGATCTTTAGAAGGCTCTTGCGCCTCGCCCGCTACTACGGGGCAAAGCCCCAGATCATCGCCGCCAGCGCCACCATAAAAAACCCTGCCGAGCACGCGGAAAGGCTTTTCGGCGAGGCGTTCCGGGCGATCCGAAAGGCGGGCCTCCGCACCGAGCGCGAGTTCGTCCTCTGGCGACCCAAGGCCCTCGACAAAACCGGCGAGGTGCGCAGAAGCCCCAACATCGAGGCCGCTCTCCTCGCCGAACACGCCGCCGCCTACGGGCTCAAGACCCTGATCTTCGCCAACAGCCGAAAAAGCGTCGAACTGATCGGCAAATACACCCGAAACTCGCCCTTCGCGGCCGAGATCCGCACCTACCGCGCCGGCTATACGGTAAGAGACCGGAGGAAGCTCGAAGAGGCCTTCAAAAAGGGCGAGATCTCGGTGCTCGTCGCCACCAATGCGCTCGAGCTCGGCATCGACATCGGCGACCTCGACGCCGTCGTCCTCGTCGGCTTTCCCGGCTCGATGATGAGCCTCTGGCAGCGGGCCGGGCGGGCGGGCCGCGGCGAGCGAAGGGCGCTCGTGGTCTGGATCCCGCGGGAAGACCCCCTGGACGCCTACTACGAGGACCACCCCGACCGCCTCACCGGCGGCGAGCCTGAGGCGGCGGTCGCCGATCCCTTTAACCCCTACCTCTACCCCCTCCACGCCCACGCCGCCGCGAGGGAGCTGCCCTTGGCAGAAACCGAACCCCTTTGGCGCCCCGAGCTCGCGGGCGAGGGCTTCGTCGAGCGGGAAGGCCGCATCTACACCACGCTGAAGGACCCCCATCGGAAGATCGTGCTCCGGGGCTCCGGCGCCACCTTCCGCCTCAAGGACCCTTTCGGGAAAACGATCGGCTACCTCGACGAACGCCAGGCCTACTGGGAAGCGCACCCAGGCGCGGTCTTTTTGCACCAGGGGGAGTCCTACCTCGTCAAGCGGCTCGATCTTGAACGCCGAGAGATCGAGCTTTTGCCAAGCCTCGAGGACTACTACACCCAGCCGCTCGCCTCCACCGAGGTCCTCGCCCACGAGGGCGAGGAGGTCCACCCCGGGATCTACGTCGGCCGGGTGGAGATCGTCGAACAGGTGGTGGGGTACGTCAAAAAGCGCTACCTCACCGAAGCGGTGATCGAAGAGATCCCCCTCGAGATGCCCGAGATCCGCTTCGCCACCGAGGCGGTCTGGTTCCACGTCGAGCCCGAGTGGCTCGCGGAGGAAAAGGGACTCGCGTTTGCCATGGAAGCCCTTCTGCCCTCAGGGATTCACGCGCTCGAGCACACGATGATCGGCCTCCTTCCCCTCTTCGTCCTCGCCGAGCGGGCCGATATCGGCGGCGTCTCCTACCCCGCCTACCCCCACCTCCTGCCCTCGGGCGGCGGGCGACCCACGATCTTCATCTACGACGGCCACCCGGGCGGCGTAGGCTACGCCCGCGAAGGGGCGAAACGTTTCCCCGAGTGGATCGCCGCCACCAAAGACCGCCTTCAAAGCTGCCCCTGCGAATCCGGATGCCCCCGCTGCATCCTCTCCCCCAAGTGCGGCAACCAAAACCGCTACCTCGATAAGGGGGCGGCCTTCAAGCTCGCCGAAAAACTCGCCTCGATTTACCAGGGGAAATAGAACCGGACCCGGGGAACCCTCACCGGCGCACGAGCGGCCAAAACCCCACGCTCGGCAAATGCCCCCCGATCGCCCGCTGGACC
>JALSJG010000058.1 GCA_026989475.1 Thermaceae bacterium
AAGCGAGCATCTAATGCTCTCCGGTGGCTTGCAAGCACGCTTTGATGCGCGGCCCAAAAACGGCTTTAAATTTTTCCGCCGTTTTTAACATCCACTCGTGAAATCGGGGCCATTCCTCCTTATTTTCGATGCTGCCCGATAAAAAGGTCTCAATGCGGCTTGCTTGCTTGTCGGGCAAAGCAGACCATTCTAATGGTACTCCCAAGGAGCGCTCGATCGAATCTTTCTCTTTGCGTAAACATTGAAAAATCGATTGATTTTTAGGAATGTAAAGCGCCACTGAAATACGCTTCCGCGGGACGTTAACCGTAAGGGCGATATGCGCATGGGAACTGCCAATGCTGAGATCGTAATAATTTCGGGGGCCTGGATTTCTCAGTTGAAACGAAGTTGTTTTGTGTCGGGCATACTCTTTAAACGTTGCCCAGTATTCGTACTGGAGAAGCTGTGTCTGAGTGATCTTATCGGAACCAAAAGACCGTTTTACCGTACGGGCCCAGTCGTTCGGTTGGGCAACGATGTGAAACTTTGGTGCGTAAGGCGAGCCTCCTATCTGGTACACTTTGATCTGGACTAGGAAAAATCCCACCTCTTGATCGGTGTGCTCGTTCAGCCACTCAATCGCGCGCCTATACTCCTCGCGAACGTCACCGACTATCCATACGATTACCGCCACATCCAGTCCCGAAGCGTAAGTTATGAGTTTGCCCAAGTGCGCGTGATCGGTGGCGGTAAGTTGGTTCTCAATCAACACCTTCTTGCCGGTGTTAACCTCTTGCGCGAGAATATCGGCCTCGAAAGCCCCCACCGGTGCTTCACGCTGCACCAATTCGAGTTCGATTCCAAGCTCTTCAGCAAGCAGGTTCAAATTTTCTTTCTCTGCTAGCCAAGATGAAAAACTTCGTTCTTCGTGTGACCAGACTTTGCGTAGTTCGATCTCGGAAAGCCTTGCTAGCTCCGGCACGGCGGTGACTAACCCCCTAATTCGGCTGCGTGCTCGAGCGCGGCGTCCAGGATCTCGCGCACGTGATCGTCGGCGAGGCGGTAGAAGACCTGGCGCCCCTTGCGCTCCCAGGCCACCAGATTGGCCTGGCGCAGGACCCGGAGCTGGTGGCTCACCGCCGACTCGCTCATCGCGAGCAGGCTCGCGAGGTCGCATACGCAAAGCTCCCCGGCGGTGAGGGCGGCGAGGATCTTGAGCCGGGTGGGGTCGGCGATCGCTTTCAGGAGGACCGAGGCCAGCCGGGTCGCCGCCTCGTCGGGGATGGCCGCTCGCGCCCGGGCGATCTGGTCCGGGTGCAACGCGTGCACGCCGCAGCTCGGGGCCTCGGGTTTCACCCCCTTATTTTCGCACGCCGTGCAACAATAGGGCCATGCGGCTGAAGCCCGGCTGGTACCTGCTCTTCCTCACGCTGCTTTACGCCGCCATCGTTACCTACGCCTGGCAGCGGAGCGAGCGGCGGCTGGCCGAGCTGGCCGCCGGCCGCGGGGTGGTCGCCGAACCCGCCCCGATGCCGGAACCCGAACCCGGCCCCGAGGCGCCCGCCGCCCTAGCCTACGCCCTCCCGCTGCCCGGGGCCTGCCTGCCGAAAAACCCCGCCCACCTACCGGGGGCGCCCCGGAAATATCGCAACGGGGTTTCCTACGGCTTCGTCTTTACCGGGGACGAGCCCTGCGTCCCGGTGGTCTACGGCGCCGGGGTGGTGGCGGCGGCCCCGGGCGAGGTGATCAAGGCCGACCGCGACTGGACCCCACCCACCCGGGAGGCGTTCGAAGAGCTGATCGCGGCGGTGGCCGGGGGGGCGAGCCCACAGCAGATGGACCGGCTCCGGGGGCGGGAGGTATGGATCCGCCACCCCGACGGCCGCGTGAGCGTCTACGCCCACCTCTCCGCGATCGCGCCCTGGGTGGAGGTGGGGGCGGAGGTCGCCCGCGGCGACTGGATCGGAAACGTGGGCAATAGCGGAACCGGCTCCGAGGCCGAGGGGACACGGGCCGGCGCCCGGCTGCTCTTCGAGCTCTGGCGCGGCGAGGTGGGGGAGGGCACCTACTTCGGGGAGGGGATGGAACCCGGGGAGGTGCGCAAGGCGGCTTCGGCCTTCTTCGTGCATCTCGCGGAGTGAGCGATGCGGGAAGCCTTTCTTGAGGTCTGGAAAAACCCCTATGTGCGGGTGGTCGCCTATCTCGGGCTCTTCTACCTGGTCTACCTCTTCTTGGTGCGGGCCGCCGAGGTGGTGGGGATCTTCGTCGCCGCCTACATCCTCGCCTACCTCGCGAACCCGGTGCTCACCTGGCTCGAGCACCGGCGCGTGCCCCGCTGGGCGGGGGTGCTCCTCGTCTACCTCTTCGGCTTTCTCTTCCTGGCCCTCGCCTCGGTGCTCGTCTACCAGGTGGTGGCCGAGCTCTCGGTCTTCGTCGCCGACCTGCCGAGCCTCGTCGAGGGGCTGCTCGCCTGGCTGCGGCGGGTCGCGGGGGTCCTCGACCGGAGCCTTGGGCTTGGGGAGGAGCTCGAAGCGTTTTTGCGCCAGGCCTCGGGAGACTTAGGGGCGCTGCTCGGGCAGTTCACCCAGACCTTCCTCTCCTGGCTCGAAGCCCTGCTCGCCGGGGGTAAGGGCCTCGTCGCGGGGGTGGCCCAGGTGGTGGGGGGGCTTTTCCAGCTCGTGCTGGTGCTGCTCGTCGCCGCCTACCTGATGCTCGACTTCCCCCGGGTAGGCGAGACCTTTCGCGCCCTGGTGCCGAGGCCCTACCGGGGGTTTGCCGAGGAGCTCGCGGTAAAGCTCGACCGGGCGGTGGGGGGCTACATCCGGGGGCAGCTGGTGGTGGCGGCGCTCGCCGGGCTCACGCTCGGGGTGGGGTACGCCCTCTTGGGGATCCCCATGGCCGCTTCCCTTGGGTTCATCGGGGCGGTCTTCAACCTGATTCCCTACCTCGGCGGCCTGGTCTCGCTCCTGCTCGCGGTGCTCCTTGCCGCTACCAAGGGCTGGATCTTCGTGCTCGGAGCGGTCTTCGTCTTCGTTATCGAGAACCAGCTCGAGGCCAACCTCTACTCCCCCTGGGTGCTCTCGAAGACCACCGAGTTGCACCCGGTCTCGGTGATCCTCGCGATCCTCACCGGGGCCGCACTGTTTGGCCTTTGGGGGGCGCTGCTCGCGGTGCCGGCGGCGGCGTTTTTAAAGCTCCTCTTCACCGACTACTATCCGAAGAGCCGGTTTTACCGGGAGGGTTAACCGGATCTTACAACCTTCCGCGGTTTCCGGGTGCATGATGGGATTATGCCGGTTTACTGCCCGTCGGGCGGGCTCTGGGAGGACGCGCTCGCGGCGCTGGTTCCGTCGGGTTTGCGCGTGTTCCTCGATCTTCCTCCGGGCAGTGCGCTGTACATCAGCGGAGATTTTGGGCTGATTCTGGCCGTTCTCCCGGGGGCTCCCTACCTGGAAGACCTCTACGATCGATGGCCCGGCCGGGTGCTCGCCCCGCCCCACGATCCCCATCTCCTGAGGGCGTCGCTGGAGCTGGCGGCCGCGGGGGGACGGCTTCCCAGACCGGTTCCCCGCTCCGGTCTGGCCCCTCGCGAGCGTCAGGTGCTGCGGCTCCTTGTCTCCGGGTTGGCGCCCCGGGCGATCGCCCAGGAACTCGGCATCTCGGCGGGAACCGTGCACGCCTACCTCGGCGTTCTTCGAGAGAAGCTCGCGGCCCCCACCACCAGTGCCCTGGTCTCCGCTTACTACGGGCTGCCCCTGCATCAAGATTCCTAGAGGAGAAGCCCTAGTTTGCATGAGTCCCCCCCCGGGCTCGGGGTGGTCGCCGGTCGTCCGGTTAGCCTAGGCTGTTTCCAATGAATCGCTGGCATCGGGTGGCTTTCCTCCTCCTGGTCCTCGGGGGGGCTTGGGGTCAGGGCAGCCCGGAGGCCCGCTACGGCGTGCCGCTCGGCACCCGGGTCGAGCTCGGGGTTCCCCTTTCGTCCTCCCAGCAGGCGCTCGTCGTCGTCTTTCCCGTGCCCGCCCGGTTCTGCCTTGCCCGCCGACTCGGCCACGAACCCCCCGAGACCTGCTTCGGTCACGCCCTGCTCGCCCGTGCCTGGGCCCGGGACTACCCCGGGGTATCGGTGGTCGTGGCCGACCCCCGCAGTTCGGAGGCGGACGTGCGTACGCTGGTTCGGCGCCTCGGAGGGCTCTCGCCGGCACGGCTCGCGGTCGGTAGCCGCGCCCGCGAGCTGGCCGGGGAGCTCGCGGTCAACCGCAGTCCCTTCGCCTTCCTCGTGGATCGCGCGGGGAAGGTGCGGGATAAGCTGGGCGGCTTCGGTCTCAGGCGATGGCTCGCCTTTGAGGCGCAGGTGGCGGCGGCCTCGGAGGGGGCCTGGGATCGCGTCGCGGCCGCGAGCGCGGGCGAACTCGTGCCCGGAGCGTCCGTGCCTCGCTGGCTGCCCGCGATGATCCGGGGGCAAAGGTACACGCTCGTGGTTAACCTCTTTCCCGGGTGCTGGCCCTGCGACGAGCTTGCCCGTGACCTCATCAGGGAGGCCCCGCGTCTTCTCGACGAGCGTCCCGCCCTCGCCCTCAACGTGATGGTGCTCGACGAGAGCGGGGAGGCTGCCTGCCGCGCGGTGCGCATCTGGAACCGGCGCTTTGGGCGGCAGGCACCGATAGCGGAGGGCCCGGTGTGCGGTTCCCGGTCCGGCGGGGATCCCCTGGCCAAGCTCTTCGGGAAGGCGCTTCCGCGGCACCCGCGCTTGCGGATCGTGCGTTACCGGATGATGGACGAGAACGATCTGGGACGGTGGTGGTGGGTCTTCACCGCGCCGGCGGCGGCGCTTTTGGAAGGGGACCGGGTGCTCCACGATCCCTACCGCAACCCCCTGCTGCCCCGGCGCTGGCGCGTGGGCACGCGTCCGGACTTCTCGGCGTTTTGGCACAAGGTCCGGGAGCTGACCGGACCGGTGCCCAGGTAGCGGAAAGGAGGATCGCGATGAGGCTTGCTCGGACGGTACTGCCATTGGGGGTCTTGGCGCTGGGCGCCCCGGGGCTTGCCGAGTGCCAGCACTACTACAGCGAACATTACGGCTGCAGCGTGGGCGAGCGCATCGGTGGACAGACCCTCGGACGCTGGTACGAGCAGGTGCATTACTGGGTGGTGTGCGACGGCGCGGTGGTATACGACACCTGGCAAACCGGGGCGAGCGAGTGCGGCACCTGCTAGCGCGCCACGCGTTCCTGATCCCGGTCGCCCTGGTCACCGGTTTGCTGGTGGCGTGGACCGCGGGCCAGGGGGCGGGGGCGCGGGAAGCGTGGCGCCGGGAGGTCGCCGCCCGCGGCCTTGGGAATTACCTGGTGGCGACCCTGGCCGGGGAGCGATACGCGCTGCCCGCCTGGTCCCCCGAGGCGCTCGCCGCGCTGCGGGAGGCGCCTGGAGTGGAGGCGGTGGCATGGGCCAGCGGCGTTTTGCGCGTCGTAGGCCAGGGCCCCCCTGAGGGTTATCGCCTGGTCTCTCCCGCTTATCTGGAATACGCGGGGATCGCGTTGCGCTCCGGCAGGGTCGAGGTCGGCGGGGCGCTCCGGCCGGAGCCGGGGGCGCTTGGGCGATCGCCCGGGGGCCTGCCGGTCACCGGGAGCTACCGCGGTCCCGGCCCCTGGCTGGTGGTCGCTGACGAGGACATGCTCGCGACCTGGTCCCCTCCGGTACGGGTCTTCACGCTCGCGCTCAGGACCCGGGGACCCGCGGGCGCGCTCGCCGGCAGGGTCGAGCGCTGGGCGCGGGCGCGGGACCTGCTTCCGGAGGGGGTGAGGCTTGAGCCCGGTCCGGCGCTTTTGCACCCGGACCGCGCCCGCCTCCGCGATCCCCTGCTCCGGGGGCTTTTCTGGGCGGGATACGGAACCGCTGCCCTGGCCGCCGCTTTCGGTGTGCTGGTGGCGGGGGCGGCCGCCTACCTCGCCGTCCGCCGGGGGGCCTCCCGGCGCTTCTTGCTCCTCCTCCTCGGGGCGGACCCGGCGGGACTGTTCGCCCGGGCGCTGGCGGTTCCGGCGGCGTGGGCCGGGCTCGCCTACCTGATCGGGGCGGCGCTCGGCCTCGTCCTCGCCGGCGGGGAAGCGGACCCGCTGGCGGTTGGAGCGATCGTTGCCGTCGGTTTTCTACTCCTTGCGTCGGTGACGGCGGCGGTGGCCCGGGGACTTTTGGAGACCGGCGTGTACCACGCGCTCAGGGCCGCCGCCGCCTTGCCCCGAAGCCGGGCCACCGCGCGACTGGCCGGCGCGGTCGTCTTCCTGGCGTTGGGAACGCTTGCCTTCTCGCTGGCGTCGGGTTCCCGCGCGCGCACGGAGATCCAGGCCTGGATCGCGCGAGCGGGGCCCGCCCTTTACCAGGTCGCGCCCGAGTTCCATCCCGGAGACCGGCGGCCGGTCCGGCGGCTGGGAGCGGAGACGCTCGCGGAGCTCGTCCGGCGCTGGCCGGAGGTTCCCATGGCCCTGGTCGCGCGGTTTCCCAGCGCCGAGCTCGAGCTCGCAACCGGCGAGCGGCGAAGGGTGGGCACGATCGTGAGCCTCGGGAAGTACTGGGAGACCGTGGGAATCGAACTCTCGGTAGGGGACGGGCGGGGTATGGTGGTCACCGAGACCCACGCCGATCTCTACGGCAAGGAGGTTTCGTTGGCGCTCGGGCCCGTCGCCCTCCCCCCCTGTCGGGTGACCGGACGCGCCGCGGGGGTGCCGGGAGTGCCTGGAAGCCCGCGGCTTCCTCCCGGTTGGGTCTGGCTGGACGCCCAGGGGGCTTGCTGGGGGGGGCGGCCGTTTCACGCGGTGGTCCTTGCGGTCTTGGATCCTGCGGGCTTGCATGCTCAGGCGATCGCGACCTGGCTCTCCCGCCGCTTTCCCGAAGCGCGCCCCTTTAAGGCCCGCCGGGTCGCCCAGGCCGGCGAGGCCAGGCTGGCGGAGTACCGGGAGCTGGCCGGCCGCATGACCCAGGGATTGGTGGGGGTTTTGTTGCTTGGCGTGATCGCGCTCGTCTTTCTGGGCGGCGAAGTGCTCGGCGCATGGCGGGCCCGGCTTGCCCTTTCCGAGCTGTTCGGGGCTAGCCCGCGGGCGCGGGTGGGCGAGGCGTTGCGCCTTTCGATGGGGATATTCGGCCTTCCCGGGGCGATCGGCGCCCTGCTTGGGGGCTGGCTGGGGGGCGCGCCGGCTTGGGCCCTGGCCGGAGCGCTCGCGTGGCTGCTGGTGGTTGCCGGGGTCGGGGCGACGTTCCTCCTCGCCGGTACCCATCCGGCCCGGAGGTTGGTGGAGAAGGGGCCGCTGTGATCGAGCTTTCCGGGGTCAGCCGCACTTACAGGGGCCCCGAGGGTCCGGTGGCGGCGCTCTCTGGGGTGGATCTTAAGGTATCCCCGGGCGACTACCTGGCGATTACCGGCCCCTCGGGATCGGGAAAAACCACCCTGCTCATGGTGATCGGCCTGGTGGAGTCCACGAGCGGCGGGATGTACCGGCTCGAGGGCCGGGACACCGCCTCGTTCGGTCGCCGGGAGCGGGCGTCGCTGCGGGCCAGGACGTTTGGCTTCGTGCTCCAGGGGGGTTATCTGCTGCCCGAGCTGACCGCGCTGGAAAACGTGATCCTTCCCATGCGGTACGGGCCCTGGCCGCGCCGGGTATGGCGGCGCAGGGCAGCGGAGCTGCTCGAGTTCGTGGGGCTATCGAACCGGGCCTCCTTTCGCGCGTTCCGGCTTTCCGGCGGGGAGCGCCAGCGGGTTGCCTTGGCCCGGGCGCTCGCCAACGATCCCCCCGTGCTTCTGGCCGACGAACCCACCGCCTTTCTCGATTCCGGGAGCCGGAAAAGGGTGCTTGAGCTCTTCGATCGGCTCCACCGGGAGGGGAGAACCCTGCTGGTGGTGACCCACGACCCCGCGGTGGCCGAACGGGCGCGGCGGCGGTTCCGGCTCTATGACGGCCGGCTGCGCCCGGCGTAGAGATCCGCGAGCGCGCGCAGCCTGCGGATCGCGTCCCGGTTGCGGAGCGCGACCGCGTCCGGTTCGGCTGGACGCGTGCGGTCCTCCAGGGTTTCCGTCAGGCGGATGCCCAGCCGCTGCCGCCAGGCCTCCCGCCAGGCCGGGGGAAGCTCTTCCGGGGGTTCCTTTCCCTGCAACAGGAAGTAAAGCAGCGCCCAGACCCGGGGGGTGGCGTCCAGGGAGTAGCCGCCCCCCAGGGTGAAGACGATGCGGCCGCCGGCGTGGGCCTCGGCGAGCTCGAGCAGGCGGGAAAACGCGTGGCGATAGGCCCGGGTGGTCAGCAGGAGGTCGGCGAGGGGATCCTGGTGATGCGCGTCGGCGCCCGACTGGACCAGGATCAGGTCGGGCCGGAAGCGCGCGAGCGCTCCCGGCACCACCGCCTCGAAGGCCTCGATCCAGCTCTCGTCGCCGCTAAAGGGCTCGAGCGGCAGGTTGAGCTTGGTGCCAACCGCGTCGCCGCCGCCGAGTTCCTGCACCTCCCCGGTACCGGGGAAGAGGTAGCGACCCGACTCGTGCAGGCTCACGGTGAG
Organism: Thermaceae bacterium; assembly: GCA_026989475.1. Classification (GTDB taxonomy): domain Bacteria; phylum Deinococcota; class Deinococci; order Deinococcales; family Marinithermaceae; genus WFXV01. The sequence continues at coordinate 8,515 of JALSJG010000058.1, forward strand.
CACCCGGGGCTCGTGATAGAAGATCCACTGAACGCCGTCGCCGTGGTGGACGTCCAGGTCCACGTAAGCCACCCGGAGGCCTTCGTCCAGAGCCCAGCGGATCGCGATCGCGAGATCGTTGTAGACGCAAAAGCCCGAGGCCCGGTCGCGCTGGGCGTGGTGGAGCCCGCCGCCAAGCTGAAGCGCCCTGGGGGTCTTTCCGGTGGCTACCCGCCGGACGGCCTCGAGGGTGCCCCCGACGAGGGCGCGGGCGGCCTCGTCGATCCCGGGGAAGGCGGGGGTGTCGCCGGTGCCAAGGCCGTAATGGGCGAGCTCGGCGCCGCCCTCTCCCCGGCTCGCCGCCTCCACCCGACGGACGAAGCGCTCGGCGTGAACCTTCAGCACCTCCTCCCGGGAGGCGGGTTCGGGCTCGATCCATGAGGGACGCTCCCCGAGCGCTTCGAGCAGGCTTGTTAACATCTCGAGCCGGCGCGGGGTGAAGGGGTGGTCCGGACCGAAGTCGTAGGTCAGGTAGCGGGGGGAATAGATTACCGGGATCATGGCTTTTCGGGCGGCCGGATCAACTCAAAGCTCCGGGTACGGAGCTCCCCGGCCGGGGGGCGGGTCTCGAGGGTTTCCACCCGGAGCACGTTCATCGCCCGGCCGTCCACCACCGGGTGGATGTTGGTCTTTTTTTCGGCGAAGAAGGCGGTGCGCCGGGTGAACTCGCCGGGGCGGTCGGGGAGGGGAAGCGCGCCCGGCCGGGTGGTGCCGGTGAGGACGATGCCGGTCATAATGCCGACCGGCTCCTGGCCCTCGAGCACCGGCAGGCACCCGATCTTCTCCTCCCGCATCGCCGGGTCCAGGGAGTCGGCGGGGAGTGCCGGGCGGGCCATCGCCTCGTGGACCTTGGCGTCGCAGGGCAGGGGGTGTTCCTTGATTCCCCAGCGGGCCCCGTAGGGGGCCGCCTCCGGGCCGGCGGTGATCACCGGCCGCTTTATCGCGTCCTTGCCCAGCATCGCCCCTACCTTACCGCTACTTCTCGTAGGGCTTGCCGATCGCGGCGGGCGGCCGGGCGCGGCCGATGAAGCCGGCGAGCACCAGCATGGTGAGCACGTAGGGGAAGGCCTGCAGGATCGGCGAGGGCAGCACCCCGGCCCCCTCGATCTGGATGCGGAAGGCCTCGGCGAAGCCGAAGAGCAGCGTGGCCCCGAGGATGCCGAAGGGGTGCCACTTGCCGAAGATCAAGGCGGCGAGCGCGATGAAGCCGCGGCCGGCGGCCATCATCCGGATGAACTGGTTGATCTGGTCGATCGAGAGGTAGGCGCCGGCGATCCCCGCGAGCACGCCGGAGAGCAACACCCCCTGGTAGCGCATCAGGAAGACGTTGATCCCGAGGGAGTCGGCGGCTTCGGGGTGCTCGCCCACCGAGCGGAGCCTTAGGCCCCAGGGGGTCTTAAAAAGGGCGAAGTAGGTGACGGGCACCAGCACGAAGGCGAGGTAGACGAGGGGGCTTTGGTCCAGGATCCGGCCGAGGGGCGTGGCGAAGAAGTCCTGCAGGAAGGGGAGGTAGGAGGAGATGGGCAGGATGCGGTGGACCACCTCCTGGCTGGCGGTGGTGTTTTGGTAGAGAAAGAGCAGCACGATCGAGGGTAGGCCGAAGGAGAGCATGTTGATCGCGGTGCCGGAGACGATCTGGTCGGCCCGGTAGCGGATCGTGACCACCGCGTGGATCCAGGCGGTGATCACCCCGGCGACGATCGCCGCCAGGACCCCTACCCAGGGAATCCACCAGATGCGGACGTTGGGGTCCTGGGCCAGGTAGGGGGCCTCGACCAGCTGGACCGTCACCGCCGCCGCCAGGGCGCCGAAGTTGATGATCGCCTCGAGCGCGATGTTGACCACGCCCGAGCGCTCGTTGAACATGCCGCCGAGGGCGGTGAAGAGGAGCGGGGTGGTCTGCCTTAGGGCCCCGGCGATCAGGGCGACCAGGAAGGCGGTGGAGAGGATATCCACTTAGTCCACCTCCTTTTCCCGTGTGGGGGCGAGCCGTTTTAGGAACTCGGCGGCGAGCAGGGGGTCGGTGAAGTAGCGGGGCAGGAAGCCGCCGGCGGCGATAAAGAGCACGATCAGGGCCTCGAGCACCAAGACGAGCTCGCGGCTGATCCCGAGCTGCAGGTTGAGCTGGAGCCCGCCGGTGAGGAGCACGCCAAAGAGACCGGCGGCGAGCGTGACCCCGATCGGGGTGTTCTGCCCCATCAGGGCCACCGCGATCCCGTCGAAACCGACGTTGTAGGGAATCGACTGCTTGAAGCGGTACTCGTCGATGCCACCGCCGAGCACGTAGTGGGTGGCGGCGAGTCCCGCCAGCGCGCCGGCGATCGCCATGGTGAGGACGAGTTTTTGGGCGATCTTGACCCCGGCGTACTCCGCCGCCTTGGGGGCGAGCCCCACGGCCCGGAGTTCGTAGCCATACTTGGTGCGCCACATGAAGAAGTTGTAGAAGGCGACCGAAAAGAGCGCGATCAAGAAGGCGCCATTCAGACGAACCGAGGCGAGGTCGGCCCCCACCTGGGCGGGGATGCCGGGAAGCAGCCCGCCGACCAGGTAGCCGGCCATCGCCGCCGCCAGCGAGGCGAGGACGCGGGGGCCGAGCTCGAGCTTCTTGAAAAAGAGGTAGTAGCCGAGGAGGAGGAGCAAGAACGCAAGCGGCAGCGCGAGCGAGAGCTCCCCGGGTCCCGCCCCCTTAAAGCCAAGCAGGTTCAGGAAAAGCGGGATCCGGGCGGCCTCGCTGATCTCGAGGCTCTTCGGCTCGTAGCCCGGGGCCTTGAAGGGGAAGTGCACGGTGCGGCCGAAGAACGACCACTCGTTCTTCGAAAGCAGCAGCAGCATCACCGAGAGGGCGACGTAGTTCATCATGATCGTGTTGATCACCTCGTGGGCCCCGAAGCGGGCCTTAAGCCAGCCCGGGATCGCCCCCCACAGGGCGCCGCCCAAAGCGGCGGCGGCGATCGCCGCCGGAAGCACCAGGAACTTGGGTCCGGGCAGGTAGAGCCCGGCGAACATGGCGAAGACCGCCCCCATGATCAGCTGCCCCGGGGCGCCGATGTTGAAAAGCCCCGCCTTGAAACCGAAGGCCACGCTGAGCCCGGTGAAGATCAGGGGCGTTGCGATCAGCGCCGACTGGAAGAGGCCCGGGAGGGTGAGCAGCGGGCCGAAGAGGAGCTGGAAGGTGTAGGTGACGAGGTCGAGCTTGGCCACCAGGTAGCCGTAGGTGGAAAGCGGCTCCCGGAGCCCGGGGATCGGCCGCAGGAGCCAGACCAAGACGCCCCCCACCACCATCGCGAGCAAAAGGCTCACCGCCGGGACCACCACCCCGCGGTAGCGGACCAAAAGCCCGGCCCCCCCTGGGGTCTGCATCCGCGCGAGAACGAAGAGGAAAAGGGCGTAAGCGAACTGGAGGTAGAGCCCGAGCGAGAGCGAGTAGCGCTTCAAGGGCGGCCTCCGGGCGCCGGCCTCGAGGGCGGCGGCGTTGACCTCGGCCACCTGGCGGTAGAAGGCGTAAGCCTCCAGGGCGAAGAGCAAAAGCCCAAGCCCCCCGAGGAGATAGAGCGCCCGGGCCCGGGTCCGGCCCTTCAGAAAGAGGTAAGCGAGGCTCGCGAAAAGGGCGAGCCCCACCCAGACCCAAAACGCCAGCGGGACCCAGCCCAGATCGAACTCGGGCACGCGGGTGGCTCCGGGGTTGACCAGACCGAAGGGGGCGAGGAGCACCCCCTTACCCCCGAAGGCGCGCTTGATCACGAACCAGGGGCTTACCGCCGCGAGAAGGGCAAAGAGCAGGCTTGCCAGGGGGATGAGGGCGCGGCTCACGGGGGGTTATTTTACGCCAGTTCCCGCCGTAAGATGCGCCCGTGGACCCGAACCACCGGAATCCCCGCCGGGTACGTGAGATGTTCGACGAGATCGCGCCTCGCTACGATCTTTTAAACCGCCTGCTCTCCTTCGGTGTGGACCGCCGCTGGCGCGAGGCCGCCGCCGAGGCCGCCCTCGCCAAGGGGCCGGGGCGGATTCTGGACGTGGCCACCGGAACCGGGGATCTGGCGATCCTCTTGAAGCGGCTTTCGCCCGAGGCCGAGGTGGTGGGGCTCGACTTCGCCCCCCGGATGCTGCGCCGGGCGCGGAAGAAGGCGGCGCGGGCCGGGGTGGAGCTTACCCTGGTCGAGGGCGACGCGCTCGCGATGCCCTTTCCCGACGGCAGCTTCGACGCGCTGACGGTGGCCTTCGGTTTTCGCAACTTCGCCGACTACGAGGCCGGGCTCCGGGAGTTCTACCGGGTGCTCGCCCCCGGCGGGCGGGCGGTGATCCTCGAGTTTCCCCCGCCGCCGAGGGGGGCGTTCGGGCACCTGGTGCGGTTTTACTACCACCGGGTCCTGCCGGCGATCGGGGGCTTGCTCTCGGGCAATCCCCAGGCCTACCGCTATCTCCCCGAGTCGGTGGAGCGCTTTCCCGAGCCCGGGAAGGTGGCCGAGATGATGCGGGCGGCGGGTTTTACCCCCAAGGTCCGGCTCTTGACGGGGGGGCTCGCCGGGCTCTTTATAGGGGATAAGGGTGCTTGAGCTCGCGCTCTTTTCCCCCGAGGTTCCGCCGCGCTACGCGCTTGCCCTCGAGCTCGTGCGCGAGGCCATCGCCGGCCAGGTCTACGAGAACCCGGTCGCCCGTCTCCTCCACGCCCCCGCCGGGGTGCTCTGCGAGTTCCGGGCACCGCTTTCCGGCCTCTACGCCCGGCTCGGTCCGGCGGTGGCCGAGGTGGTGGACGAGCGGGGGGCCCGGAGGGTGGTCTGGGAGGCGCTTTCCCGGTCCGAGGAGGACGGCGAGATCCTCGTCGTCTACGACGAGCGGCGCTACTACACCAACGTGCTCGAGCCCGCGGGAAAGCCGCTCCTCCGCCCGCCCTATGGCCTTCTCCTTTGGGCCGGGCGGGAGCGCTGGGGGCTTTTTTACACCGGGCGGGAGTTCCTCTATTTCCGGCTCGCCGCGGGGTTGCCGGTGCTCGGCCCGGTGCGCGAGTAAAATCTCCAGGGTGGAGGGCTACGAGGTTCTGGTGGTGGGAGCGGGCTTCGCCGGCAGCGAGGTCGCTTACCGGCTGGCCCGGTCCGGACGGCGGGTGCTGCTTCTCACCCAGAGCCTGGACTCGCTTTTTCTTCCCGTAACCCCGGTGGCCCATCCGCCCGCCGAGGGAACGCTCTTTGGGGAGGTGTACGACGAGGGGCTGCCCCCCTTTTTGCTCCACGCCCGGGCCAAGTGGCGGCTCGAAGCCGAGCGGCCCCGGCTCCACCTTCTCCAGGCCACCGCCACCGCCCTTTGGGTGGAGGAGGGCCGGGTGGTGGGGGTGAGGACCTGGGAGGGACCCTCCTATCGCGCCGGAAGGGTCGTGCTCGCGGTGGGGACCTTCCTCGGGGCCCGGCTCTCCGTGGGCCAGATCGAGGAGCCCGCGGGGCGGCTCGGGGAGGCCGCTTACGACGACCTCTTCGAGGACTTGAAGGCCCACGGCTTCGCCTTCGCCCCGGCCGAACAGCAGGCACCGCCCTTCCGGGGGGCGCCCGGCTACCGGGTGCGGTTTTACCGGTTTGCCGACGGGGAGTGGGATCCGAACACCTTCCGCCTACCCCGGCTTTTCGGGCTCTACGCCGTCGGTGCCTGCACCAGCGGCGGCCGGAGCTACCGTGAGGAGAGCCTCGCCGGGTTCCGGCTCGGCGAGCTTTTGCTCGGCGAGCTCGAGGAGCCTACGGGCGAAGGTACTTAGGGGGACGCTTTGGGGGTCGATGCCGGGCCAGGCTCCCCGGGCGTGGAGCAGGGTTGCCTCGATCCGGCGGTGGCTGAGGGCGTAGCGGAGCGTTCCGAGAGCGCGGGCCTCGCTCACCCGATAGCGGGCGAGGAGCCGCTCGCGGCTTTCATCCAGGGGAAGGCTAAAAAGCCCGCGCCAGGGCGCGCGGGTTCGCTTTTCCAGCACCGGGCCCCCCGGTCCCTCGAGGTACAGGGCGAAGAGCCGCCACGCTTTCGCCTTTCGGGAACGGGGAGCGGGGTAGCGTTCCGGAGCCGACTTCCCGCGGCAGCCCGCGCGAAGGGGGCAGGCGGCGCAGTCCGGGCTCCGCGGGCGGCAGAGGGTGGCGCCGAGCTCGATTAAGGCCTGGTTCCAGCTGCCCGGGTCCTCGCGGTCGAGGATCGCCGCCGCCCGGGCCTCGAGCTCAGCCCGGCTCGGATCCTCCAGGGCGTAGTAGCGGGCGAGCACCCGCCGCGCGTTCCCGTCCACCGCCGGGACCGGCTCGCCGAAGGCGATCGAGGCCACCGCCCCGGCGGTGTAGCGCCCCACCCCGGGGAGGGCGAGAAGACCCTCGAAGCTCCGGGGAAAACCCCGTTCGGCGATCTCCCGGGCGGCCCGGTGCAGGTACTCGGCCCGCCGGTAGTACCCCGCCCCCTGCCAGAGCGTGAGGAGCTCGGAGAACTCGGCCCGCGCCAGGTCTTCGGGGCGGGGAAAGCGGGCGAGGATCTGCCGGTAGTAGGGCTCGGCCTGGATCACCCGGGTCTGCTGCAAAAGGAGCTCCGAGACCAGGATCGCCCAGGGGTCGCGCGTCCTGCGCCAGGGGAGGTCCCGGGCGTGCTTTCGGTACCAGCGAAGGAGCGCCTCGCGATCAGCCGCCCTCACCCAGGAGCCTCCGGTGTTCGGCCATCAGGCAGCGCCCCGCCACCACCGGGAGGCCGGCCTCCCTGAGCGCGTGCTCGAGCCCCGGGTGCTCCGCTCCCGGCTGCAGCCAGACCACCCCGGGCGCGAGGGATCGGATCTTCTCGACCTCGCTGAGGAGCGCCTCCCCCCGACGGAAGACGTCGAGGATCTCCACCGCTTCCTGGATCTCGCCGAGATCGGCGCGCACCCGTTCGCCGAAGAGGACCTCCCCGGCAAAGCGCGGGTTGACCGGGAGAATCCGGTAGCCCCTTTGGTAGAGGTAGGCGGGCACGTAGTGGGCGGGGCGCGCCGGGTCCTTGTGGGCCCCGAGCACGGCGATCGTGCGGGCATGCCGGAGGAGCTTGGCGAGGGCGGCGTCGTCCATGCTTCAAGCCTATCCCTTGCTTCCTCCGTGAAATGGAAGGGGGTTCGGTATCATCAAGGGGATGAAGCGAATCATCTGGGGGCTTTTGCTTTGGGGCATCGGTCTCGCCGTGTCTCCCCCCTTTCCCGAAAACGCCCTCGGTCTCGGCTACCGCCACCCCGGGGCCGGGGTGGTCGTGGCGGGGATGGCGCTACCCTTCGCCCCGCTGGGCCTGGAGAGCGGGGCGAGCCTCTACCTGGCCGCGGACCCGGACTTTAAGGACCTGCGCGGCTACCTGAACCTCGGGGTGCTGGTCTTCCCCGGCCTGGCGGTGGGGCCCGCCTTCGGGGAGGTCGGCGGTTTCGCGCGGCTCGATGGGGTAAAGGACGCGTCTGGGGCAGGCCTCGGCCTTTCCTTTGGGCTCGCTGGCGGGCTCGAGCTCGACGCCCCCCTACCCCTAGCCCTTTACGCCCAGGCCGGCCCCGGCTACCTCCGGGGCTTCCGGCTCGCCTGGGGGGTGGGCGTGCGCGCCTACCCCGCGGAGGCGCTCGCGCTCGAGCTCGGGGCCGACGACCGGCTCGGGCTCTACGCCGCCCTTCTCTACCTGTGGTGAGGGGTACCCGGCTCCGCCGGCTCGAGCACGGGCTTTTTGCCCTGCCCGCGCTCGGGTTCCTCGGGGTCTTTTTCTTCTACCCCTTCCTCGAGGTGGTGCGCTTTTCCACCTGGCGCTGGTCGGGGCTAAGGGCGCCGGAGCCGGTGGGGCTGAAAAACTACGCCGAGCTCGTTTCCGACCCGCTCTTTTGGCAAAGCGCGAAGGCCACCTTCCTCTTCGCCCTTTGGGTTTTGCCGAGCTTTCTCCTGCTCTCGATCCTGATCGCTTTCTTGATCGAGGGGCAGCCGTACGAGCGGTTCGTCAAGGGGGCGCTCTTTTTGCCGGGCCTGGTTACCGTGGGGGCGGCGAGCACCGCCTGGTACACCCTGCTCGCCCCCGAGTACGGGGCGCTCGCCGCCTTTTTGCCCATTCCCGCCTGGGACCAAGAGCCCTTCTGGGCGATGGCGATGGTGGTGGCGTTTACCCTCTGGCGCTACCTCGGCTACGGGGTCTTGGTGGTGAGCGCCCACCTGAAGGCGATTCCCTCCGAGCTCGTCGAGGCCGCCCGGGTGGACGGGGCGAGGCCCTTCGAGGTCACCCGCTACGTGGTCCTCCCGCTTTTGCGCCCGGCGGTGCTCTTCCTTTTGGTGGTGGGCTCGGTGCTCGCCCTTCAGTCCTACGTCGCCGTCTTCCTCCTCACCCGGGGCGGGCCCTACGGGGCCACGCGGGTGCTCGGCTACTTCGTCTACGAGCTCGGGTTCGAGAACTTCCGCCTGGGCTACGCCGCTGCCGCCACCGCCGTGCTCCTCGTCCTCACCCTGCTGGTGGCCCTGGCCCAGGGCAAGCTCTTGGAGGAGCGATGAGGCACGCGCTCGTCTTCGGGATCGTCCTCGCCGTGCTCCTGCCCTTTTTCTGGATGGCCTACGCCGCCTTTTTGCCCCCGGAGATCGTCTACTCCGGGGACGTCCTCTCGGGATTCGGGTTCACCCTCGAAAACCTCAGGAAACTCGCCCCCGAGGGGTTTTGGCCGAGGCTTTTCTTCTCCCTCTGGGTCTCCGGGGCGGTGGCGCTCGCCCAGGTCTTGACCGCGCTCCTCGCCGCCTACGCGCTATGGAACGGGGTGCGGCTATGGGCGGTCTTCCTCTTCACCCTGGCGATTCCGGCGGAGCTCTTGCTGGTGCCGCTTTTTGGCGTCCTGCACCAGCTCCGGCTGCTCGATACCCCCTGGGCGCTGCTTTTGCCCTTCTTCGCGAGCCCCTTCACCGTGCTCCTCGTCTACCAGGCGATGCGGTCCCTGCCCTATTCCCTGGTCGAGGCCGCCCGGATCGACGGCGCCGGCGAGGGGCGGATCCTTTTCTCGGTGGTCGCGCCCCTGGTCTTTCCCAACCTGGTGGCCGCCGGGGTGCTGGCTTTTGCCGCCCACTGGAACCTGGTCCTCTTTCCCCGGGTGGCGGTGGGGGAGCGCTACTGGACGCTCCAGGTCTGGATCGCCGACCTCGCCCGCCGCTACCCCGCCGACTGGGGGCTGCTCTCGGCGGCGGCGCTTCTTTCCACCCTGCCCCTTTTCCTCCTCTACCTGCTCTTCGAGCGGAGGATCGTGGAAACCTTCGAGGGAAGCGTGAAAGGATAGGAACCATGCGGAAGCTTTTCTTCCTCGTCTTCCTCTTCGGGTTTGCCCTGGCCCAGGTCGAGATACCCTTCTGGCACGCGATGGACGGGCCCGCCGGGCGCCAGATCGAGGCCTTCGCCGAGGCCTTCAACGCCGAACAGGCGGAGTACCGGGTGGTCCCCCGCTACGTCGGCGACTACCGGGAGGCCGAGACCCGGCTGATCGCCGCCCTGAGAACCGGCACCCAGCCGGTGCTCTTTCAGGCCGAGATCGCCTTCTTCCCCCGCCTGGTGGCCGAGGGTCGGGCGGTGCCGCTCGACGGGCGGCTCGGCCTCGACGAGAAGACGATCGCCGACTTCTACCCCGCGGCCTGGGCCTACGGGGTGATGAACGGGCGGCGCTACGGCCTGCCCTTCAACACCTCGACCCCGGTGCTCTATTACAACGCGAGCGCCTTCCGGGCCCGGGGGGTGGCCGCCCCCGGGAACTGGGCCGAGTTCGAGGCGGCGGCGAGGCGACTCTCCGACCGGCGGCGGAAGGGGTACATCGCGGTGCTCGAGTCCTGGACCTTCGAGGCCATGGTGACGAGCCGGGGCGGGAGCCTGGTCACCGAGGACGGCAAGCCGAACTTCGATTCCAAGGAGGCGGTCGAGGCGCTTTCGATGCTCCACCGCATGGCCCGGGCCCGCGCCCTGATCCCGCGCCGGCTCGCCGAGGCCCAGTTCGCCCTCCTCGACTTCGTCCGCACCAAGGGAATGATGGTCTTTGCCTCCATCGCCAACTGGCCGGCGGCCGAGAACTACTCCTTCGCCTTCGACCTGGGGGTGGCCCCGGTGCCCCGGGAGCCGGGCGGTAAGGTGCCCTTCGGCGGGGCTCAGCTGGTGGTCTTAAAGGGGGCGAGCGCCGAGCAGGTATCGGGAGCGGTGGCGTTTTGGAAGTTTCTGATGCGCCCCGAGAACATCGCCCGCTGGGTGGAGGCGAGCTACTACGTGCCGGTGCGAAAAAGCGCCCTTCGCTACCTCGAGAAGTTCTACGCCGAAAACCCTTACCGCAAGGCCGCCTTCGAGCAGCTCGCCCACGCCGTGCCCCGGCCGCGGGTGCCGGAGTTCGTGGTCTGGCGGGTCTACCTCGAGGAGGCCCTGGAGAAGAGCGTGAAGGGCGGGGTGGACCCCAAGGTGGCGCTCGAAGAGGCCCAGCGGAAGGCGCTGGAGGCGCGGTGAAGTTCTTTTTCAGCCCCCTCGACGCCGAGCAGCTCGATATGGAGGCGGCCTTCCGCCTGGCCGCTGAGCTCGGGATGGGGCTCGAGCTCCCCTTCGACCTCTTCGAGGCGGTGCCCGCGCTTCCCGGAGCGGAGGAGATCCGGGCGCTCTCCCGCCGCTACGGCGTCCCCCTCACCGTTCACCTCCCGTTCGCCGACTTAAACCTCGCCTCCCTCTTCCCGAAGAGCTTCCGGGTGGCGCTCGAGCGCACCCGGGACGGCCTCGCCTTCGCCGAAGGGGTGGGGGCACGGGTCGCGGTCTTGCACACGGGGAGCGTGCCGGTGCGCCATCCCCTGGTGGTGGAGGCCGCGTGGGCCCGGCTGGAGGAGGCGCTTTCGGCGCTCCGCCCCCTTCCCCTCCCGGTGGCGCTCGAAAACCTCGCCCTCGACGAGCGGGACCTCCTCCAAGGGCCACAGGAGCTCGCCCGGCTGCTTTCGCGCTTTCCGGAATACGGCTTTTGCCTCGACTTTAGCCACGCCTTCGTCGAGGGCGGCGAGGAGCGGGTCCAGGCCTACCTCGACCGGCTCGGGGACCGGCTCCTCCACCTCCACCTCAACGACACCCCGGGGGACCGGGACCGGCACCTCCCGGTAGGCGCGGGGGGTATCCCCTTCTCCCGCCTAAAGCCCGGTCGCCTGCCCGAGACCGCCACCTTCGAGGTGCGGGGGGGCGGGACTGAGCTTGCGGAAAGCCGGGCCCGGATCCGGGCCGCCTGGGACATTTGACCCGGGCGCCCTTGGCTAAGTTTTCCCTAAGGTGCGGCCTCCCCGCGCCTTTGTTATCTTGGGCAAGGAGCTAGGAGGAGGGTTATGAATCCAAAGGTCGAGCGGATCGAGGTTTACGTCGACGAGGACAAGGAGCCGATCCGGGTCCTAACCGAGCCGCCCTTCGAGGTGGAACTCGATACCCGTACGCTCCCCGACGGCGCGCACCGCCTCCGCATCGTCACCGTCTTCAAGGACGGCAGCCGCGAGGAGCGGGAGCTCCCCTTCGAGGTGGACAACCTCCCCGACGCCTTCGTGGACGGGATCGACGAGGGTCAGCGGGTGCGGGGCCAGGTCCGGTTCAACGTGCGCGTGGGCGACTACGAAAAGCCCAAGGAAGCGGCGGGCGCTTCCGCCTGGCTTTACGTCCTCTCCACCGTGCTGGTCCTGACCCTGGTCTGGGTCTTCTTCGCGGTGAGCCCCACCGCCGAGAAGGTCGCGGCCCAGATGGCCGTGGGTGGCGCGAAGGCCGAGGCCGAAGCGCCCCGGGGCGAGGGTGGCGCGCCGGTGAACGAAGCGCTCTTCAACCAAGGCAAGGAGCTCTACGCCGCGAATTGCGCTTCCTGCCACCAGCCCGATGGCAAGGGGCTTCCCGGCGTCTTTCCTGCCCTCGCCGGTAGCCAGGTGGTGGCCGATGTGAAGGCGGCGCTCAAGATGATCACCGAGGGGGGAAACGGCATGCCCGCGTTCCCGCAGTTCTCCTCCGAGGAGCTGGCTGCCTTGCTTACCTACATCCGCAACGAGTTCGGCAACCATTTTGGTGGCGTGGAGGTGGACGAGGTGCAAAAGCTCCTCGGGGGCGGGGAGGCCACGGCCCCGGCGGCGGACGAAGGGCTCCTCGCCGAGGGCGAGCAGGTCTACCTGCAAAACTGCGCCTCCTGCCACCAGCCGGACGGTTCCGGCATGGCCCCGCTCTTCCCCGCGCTGAAAGGAAACCCCAACCTCGAGGACGCGCAGCTGGTGATCGAGATCATCCTGAGGGGTAGGGGGGCGATGCCCTCCTTTGCCCAGCTCAGCGATCGCCAGATCGCGGCGGTCGCGAGCTTTGTGCGGGCCAAGCTCAACGACTTCGGTCCGGTGAGCGAGGACGAGGTCAAGTCGCTCCGCTAGGGGGAGGGCATGTACCGAAACGACGCGACGGGCCCCTTCTTCGCGCTGCTTTTAGCGGCGGCGCTTTACCTGTCCGCGTATCTGGATGGCCGGCGCATCGCCGCCATGGGTGGAGGCTACGAGGACGCGCTCACGGTGGGTCAGATTGGGCTCATCACCTTTGCGACCCTCTTCCTGATCTACGCGCTCATCGGTTTCTTCTCGATCTGGCTGGAGGGCGTGGAGCTCCGCCCCGGCCGCCGCCTACCGAGCCCCGGCGCGGCGGTGCCCCTGGTGGCGGTGCTGCTCGCGGTGATCGAGGCCGCCCTCGGAGGCTTCTTCGTCCGACTGATGCTCCACCACCTCACCGTGGAGCCGGTGAGCGCCGCTGCTCAGGGTGCGGTCTTTGGCGCGATGATGCTGGTGGGAGCGGTCTTGCTCGCGATCTACAAGAAGTACTACCTCGGCGACGAGGTCTTGGTGGAGGAAGAACACTCGGAGGTGCCCTGGTAATGGCGGACAAGACGGTGACCAACCGCAGGGCCGTGCTGCAGGCCTCGCTGGGTGCGGGGCTCGGGCTCGCGGCCCTTTCCAGCCTCTTCGTGGTCGGAGGGCTGAAACCCAAAAAGGAGATCACCCCCGAGTCCGAACCCCCCAAGGAGGGCGACCGTTTCGTGATCGCCGAGGGACCGGACAAGGGCAAGCTCATCACCCTGGACGCGCTGCCCCTGGGCGGCCCTTTCGTGCTCGCCTGGCCCAAGGACCCGAATACCGGGGTGGTCAAAAGCGGCGAGCGCAACAACCTGGCGATGATCATTCGCTTCCAGCCCGACGAGTACGACGAGGAAACCCGGGAGAACACCGACCAAGGGGTGGCGGTCTACTCGGCCATCTGCACCCACCTCGGGTGCACCGTAAGCCAGTGGCTCGCCGACCAGAAGGCCTTCCTCTGTCCCTGTCATAAGGGCATCTACGACCCCCGGAGAGGGGCCAGGGTGATCGGCGGGCCCCCGCCGCGGCCGCTCCCCATGCTGCCGGTCAAGGTGGAAAACGGTGAGGTGGTCGCCGCCGGCGGTTTCCTTTCGCCGGTTGGCGTGGCCTGGCGCCGATCGGGCGCCCCACGGGTCTAGGGGGGAAGGATGAGCGTCTACAGGTGGCTCGACGAACGGCTTGACCTGGACCGCCTGAACAAGAAGTTCATGCGCAAGGCGTTCCCGGTGCATCATTCGTTCTTCCTCGGCGAGATCGCCCTTTTCTCCTTTATCGTGCTGGTGCTCACCGGGATCTTCCTGACCCTGAACTTCGAGCCCTCCTCCCGGCTGGTCGAGTACCGCGGAGAGAAGCTGCCTGCCGCCTACGCGTCGGTGCTCTACATCGACTCCCTGCCCTTTGGCAAGGTGATCCGAAGCGCTCACCACTGGGCGGCGAACATCATGGTGGCCTCGGTTTTCCTGCACCTCCTCCGTATCCTGCTTACCGGAGCCTACAAGCGGCCGCGCGAGATCAACTGGATCCTCGGGCTATTGCTGCTCGGGCTCACCGTGGTGCTTGCCTTTATCGGCTACGCGCTTCCCTTCGACGCGTACGCGGTGACCGCGACCCAGATCGGGTACGGCATCGCCAAAAGCATCCCTTACCTGGGGGACTGGCTGGCCCAGTTGATGTTCGGCGGGGAGTTCCCCTCGCTGCGCTCGCTGCCCCGCCTCTACGCGCTCCACGTGCTCTGGTTGCCCCTGCTGCTCGCGGCCCTCATCGGCCTGCACCTCCTGATCATGATCAAGCAAAAGCACACCCAGCCCAGGTACGCCGAGGAGGTGGCGCCCGGCAAGGTTCTGGGTGTGCCGATGGTTCCGATGCAGGCCACGATGATGGGCATCCTCTTCCTGCTCTACCTGGGATCGCTCTTCCTGCTCGCGGGGGCGCTCATCGCTCACCCGGTCGAGGTGTACGGTCCCCCGGGTACGAGCACCCCCGTGCTCAAGCCGGAATGGTACTTCCTCTGGCTATACGGCTTACTGCAGATGATTCCCAGTTCATGGCAGATCCCCCTCCCCGGGGGCGCCGCCATCACCTCCGAGTTTATCGGCGGGGTACTGATTCCGGGGTTGCTTGGGCTGGTGGCGCTGCTCCTTCCCTTCCTCGACACCCGCAGAACCAAGATGCGCTACCTTGAACTCCCCAGCCAGCACCCCATGCGCACCAGCGTGACCGTGGGGCTGCTTTTCTTCTTCTTCGTCGCCACCTTCGCCGGCTGGAAGGAGGAGTTTGGCATGACCAACGCCCAGCTCTGGGCGATGCTCGTCTTCATCCCGCTCGGCGCGTGGCTCGCCACCTACGTGCTCATACGGCAAATCTGGGGGAAGGAGGGCTAGCTTCAAAGGGATCCCCCAAACGGGGGCCCCCATCGGGGGGCCCCCGGTCGCGTGATGGTGCCCCGGGTTCGGCTCGATACGCTGAAGGCGTCCGTAGGGGACGCAGGAGGTGACCAAGGATGAAGGGTAAGAAGGGTTTCACGCTGGTCGAGCTCGCGATCGTGATCGTGGTGATCGGGATCCTGGCGGCGATTGCCATCCCGCGTTTCATGTACATCGAGCAGGCGGCGAAGAAAACCCAGCGCGAGGCGATCTTCAACTCGATCAACACCGCCCGCAGCATCTTCTACGCCAACAACCGCTACTGGCCGACCTGGAACCAGATCCGGGGCTACATGGAGGAGGTACCCGCCGAGCTCAAGTTCCGAAGCGGCGAGGTCTACATGGACTACAACAACAACAACCGCGCCGACGCCGGCGAGAAGGTGGCGCTGCTCTACCGCGATGCCAACTGCACCCAGGCGGCTTCCAACCCCGCCAGCCACCGGGTGCTCTGCGTGCGGAAGAACGTTCGCTAGCTTCCACCATCCCCCTCTCCTCCCGGGGCCGGCGAAGGCCGGCCCCACTCGGTTTTCGCGGGGTAAAATAGCGGCCGAAACGCCATGCCCGAGCTTCTTTGCACCCCCGAGCGGCTCTTCCTCTACACCCACACGCTCCACGCGGAGCCCTGCGAGGGGGTGGTTAACGAGGAGGGCCGGCCGGATTATGGTCGGCTCTTCCTCGCGGTCCGGCGGGCCCTCGCGCGGCACCGGGTGCGGGGAGCGGTCTACCTTTCGCTCTCCCCCGAGCTTTTGCTCTTGCACGAGGCCCCTTTCCCCTCGTTCGAGGGCTTTCCCCTGGACGAGGCGATCCTCGCCGAAGCCCAGCGCAATCCCTTTTTCCGCGACCTGGATCTGGTGGTGGACTACGACCTCCTCCGGCCCGAGGGGCCGGCCCGGGTCTGGGTGCTTTTTGCCGCTTTGCCCCGGGAGGTGGCCCGGCGGATGGCCCGGGGGCTCCGGGCCCGCCGGATCGAGCCCTGGCCGCTTCCGCTATGGCGGGCGGCGAGGGCGCGGTACGGGAGCGAGCTCCGGTTTTTCGTGCTGGAGTCGGTGGCGAACACCCTGGCCGCCTTCGAGGGGGGGCGCATGCTCGGGTTTCGCCGCCTCACCCGGCCGGTGGCCGAGGGCGGGGAGGCCCTTGCCGAAGAGGTGCTCCGCTCGCTCGAGCTCTTCGAAGCCCATCCCCCCGCCGACCGGGCGCTCGTTTTTGGGCTTCCGGAGAGCCCGGAGCTTGGGGGCCTTCCCGCCGGGGCGGTGGACCGGGGAATCGCCCTTGAGGAGCTCAAGAAGGCGGCCTGGAGCAAGGAGCCGCCCTTTTTGGAC
>JALSJG010000059.1 GCA_026989475.1 Thermaceae bacterium
GGAGATCGAGCCCGAGGAGGAGGCCCTCCGCCTGCTCGACCCCCGCTTCGCCGCCGAGCACCGGGTCTTCCCCTACAAGCTCGAGGGCAACCGGCTCTACGTGGCGATGGCGAGGCCCTCGGACCTAAGGCTTTTGGACGAGCTTCGCTTTCGCACCGGGAAGGAGATCGTCCCCAAGCTCGCCCCCGACTCCGAGATCGCCGAGGCGATCCGCGAGGCCTACGCCGAGGCCCCCGAGGAGGCGGAACCGACCCCCGCCGAGGTGGTGGAGCACGACCTCACCGCCGCCGGCTCCCCGGTGGTGGAGCTCGCCGACGCCATCCTGCGCGAGGCGATCGCCGCCCGGGCCTCGGACCTCCACCTCGAGCCCGAGGAGAAGCGGCTGCTCGTTCGGATGCGGGTGGACGGGGTGATGCAGGTGCTGCGCACCCTGCCCAAGGAGATGGAGGCGCCCCTCGCCGCCCGCTACAAGGTCCTCGCCGGGCTCGACATCGCCGAGCGCCGGCGGCCCCAGGACGGGCACTTCAGCTACCTCTACCAGGGGCGGCGGGTCGAGGTCCGGATCGCGAGCGTGGGCGCGCTTTGGGGGGAGGCGGTGGTGCTCCGGCTGATCTACCCCTCGGGCACCCTGCTCGGGCTCGACGAGCTCGGCATGCTCCCCGAGGAGCGGGCCAAGTTCGAGCGGCTCCTCAGGCACCCCTACGGGATCCTCTTCGTCACCGGCCCCACCGGGTCGGGAAAGACCACCACCCTCTACGCCGCCCTTCGCCACATCTACACGCCGGAGAAGAACTTCGTCACCATCGAGGACCCGGTCGAGTTCCCCCTGGAGGGGGTGAACCAGATCCCGGTCCAGCCCCGGATCGGGCTCACCTTCGCCAAGGTGCTAAGGGCGGTGCTCCGGCTCGACCCCGACGTCATCCTGGTGGGGGAGATCCGGGACGCCGAGACCCTCGAGACCGCGCTCCGGGCGGCGCTCACCGGGCATTTGGTGCTCGCCACCCTGCACACCAACGACGCCCTTTCCACCGTGAGCCGGCTCGTCGAGATGGGGGCGGAGCGGCACCTGGTGGCCTCGACGCTGGTGGGGGCGGTGGCCCAGCGGCTGGTGCGGCGGGTCTGCCCCCAGTGCGGCCGCTGGCAACCGCTCTCAGCGGAGGAGGAGGCGTTCCTCGGCGGGGCCGGAATCGAGAAGGAGCGCAAAGGCGAGGGGTGCAGCTTCTGCCGGGGGAGCGGGTACAAGGGCCGGGTGGGGATCTACGAGGTCTTCGCCCCCGACCGCGAGGCCCTCAAGCTGATCGCCCTGGGCGAGGACGAGCTCAAGCTCCGGGAGCACGCCCGGGCGAAGGGCCACCGGGGGCTCAAGGAGGTGGGGCTCGAGCTCGTCCGCCGGGGCGAGACCACAGTGGGCGAGCTGATGCGGGTCCTGGGCGCGCTGGAGGACTAGGGTGCGGTTTTCCTACCAGGCCACCGACGCGAGCGGCGAGCGGATCTACCAGGGCTACCTGGAGGCGAAGGACCTCCGGGAGGCCCGGGTCAAGCTCCGCGAGATGGGGCTTTATCCCCTCTCCCTCGCCCCCGAGCGGGGCGGGCGCCGGCGCCGGCCCGGGGTGGGGGATCTCGTGCTTTTTGCCGAGCAGTTTGCGAGCCTGGTGGGGGCGGGGGTGCCCCTCACCCAGGCGCTCACCACCCTGAGCCTGGAGAGCCCGCACCCCACCCTGCGTTTTGCCGCCCGCGAGGTGCGGGCCCGGATCGAGGCGGGGGAGTCGCTCTCGGAGGCGATGAGCCACTACCCCGAGGCGTTCCCCCCGATGATGGTGCGGCTCATTGCCGCCGGCGAGCTCGGGGGGTTGCTCGAGCCCACGCTCCGGCGGATCGCCCGGTACCTGGATCGGAGCTATGAGCTCGAGCAAAAGGTGAAGACCGCCCTGATGTACCCGGCGTTCGTCACCCTGGTGGTATTCGCCGCCGTGATCGTGCTCCTCGTGGTGGTGGTGCCGGTCTTTGCCCGGATCTACGGCGCGATCGGCGAGGAGCTTCCGCTTTTCACCCGGGCGCTGATTGGGGGCGCCACTTTTCTGAGGCAAAACGGGCTCTACCTGCTGGCGGGCCTCGCCGGGGCGGCCTACGCCTTTCGCGCTTACTACAAGACCCCTGCCGGAGCGTTCACGGTGGACCG
>JALSJG010000060.1 GCA_026989475.1 Thermaceae bacterium
GCGCATACGCCCATCCTACCTTGCGAATCGGCTCCCGCGGTGCTAAGCTAAAGTTGACAAAGGCATTGATAGGTTTTGTGAAAGGAGGTGTCGGCATGCGGAAGTACGTGCGCCGGGTTCTGGCCGCCGCCAACGTCCGCGGCGAGGTGGAGCACGTCGAGCGCCTGGGCCAGGTGCTTGATGACGCCGACGTGGACGCGATCGCCCTGGTGGGCGACCTGGCGGGAAAGGAGAAAAAAGCCGAGAGCTACCGCGCGATCTTCAAGGCACTCGCCAAGCTCAACCGCCCCGCCTTCTACGTACCGGGGCCGAATGACGCGCCAGTGCAGGAGTACCTAAGGGAAGCCTACAACATCGAGGTGGTCTTCCCCTTCCTGCACGGAGTACACGGTACCTTCGGCTTTGGTCCCGGCTACGTCGCCTTCGCCGGCATGGGCGGGGAGATCGTGGACGACCCCGAGTTCGTGCGGGAGGAGATCCAGGCCCTTCGCTACCCGGGCTGGGAAGCGGAGTACCGGATGAAGGTGCTCCGGGAGCTCAAGGACTACCAAAAGGTCTTCCTCTTTGCCACCAAGCCCGAGCACAAAGGGCTCGGCGAGCAGGGGAGCGAGGTGGTGGCCGAGCTGATCAAGACCTACAAGCCCCGGCTCGCGATCGTCGCCGGCCCCACCCTGCCCGGGCCCGACCTCAAGCACGAGATGCTCGGCACTACCCTGGTGGTGATGCCCGGGTCGCTGGCGGAGGGCGATTTCAGCGTGATCGACCTCCACACGCAAAAACTCGAGACCGGGAACGTTCGCTAGGCCCAGGCGACCGGGCGGACCCCGGAAGCGATGAGGGCCTCGCCGAGGGCGGCTTTGAGCTCGGCGAGGCCCTCGCCCCTGCTCGCCGACACGGGAACCCCGCCGTAGCGCTCGCGGGCGAGCTCGAGGTCGTAGGGATCGGCGCGGTCGATCTTGTTAAGGGCGAGCACCACCGGTCGCTCGATGCCGAGCTCGGCGAGGAGCGCCTCGACGGCCCGCTTCCGCTCGTCGAAGCCCTCCGCGGAAACGTCGAGCACGTGGAGCAGCACGTCGGCGTCGGCGAGCTCTTCCAAGGTGGCGCGGAAGGCGGTGATCAGGTCCCCGGGCATCTCCCGGATGAAGCCCACGGTGTCGGCGTAGAGCACCTCCCCGACGCGGGGCAAGAAACCCCGGCGCACCAGCGGGCGAAGGGTGGCGAAGAGCTTGTCCTCTCCCTCCTCTCCCTTCTTGGCGAGCGCTTTCGCCAGGGTCGTCTTGCCCGCGTTGGTATATCCCACCACCGCCACCACCGGGATCCCCTTGCGCCGCCGCTGCTTGCGGGCCTCGCGGCGGCGGCGGGCGATCCGGTCGAGCTCGTGGGTGAGGTCCTGGATGCGCTTTTGCAGGCGCCGGCGGTCGACCTCGAGCTTGGTCTCCCCCGGCCCTCGGGTCCCGATCCCCCCACCCAGCCGGCTCATCGCCTGCCCCCGGCCGACAAGCCGGGGGAGCAGGTAGCGGAGCTGGGCGAGCTCCACCTGGGCCTTGGCTTCGGGGGTGCGGGCGTGCTGGGCGAAGATGTCGAGGATCAACTGGGTGCGGTCGAGCACCTTCATCTGGGTCAGGCGCTCGATCTCCCGGGCCTGGGCCGGGGTGAGCTCGAGGCCGAAGATCAGGGTTCCGGCGTTTTGGTGATAGGCGATGCTGGTGAGCTCCTCGAGCTTGCCCCGTCCCACCAGGGTTCGGGGATCGGGGTGGGGGCGGTAGACGAGCTCGGCGTGGACCACCACGCCCCCCGCGCTCCGGGCGAGCTCGGCGAGCTCCCGGAGGGCGGCCTCGGCCTCGGGCCCCTCGCCGCGATCCACTCCCACCAGAACGACCCGCTCGCCGGCGCCGTCCTCAAGCTCACGCAGCCGCGCCTGCCGACCGAACTCCTCCTCCAGCGCGGCCACCAGCCCGCCGAGGTCGAACTCAAGCCAGGCCTCATAGGGTCGCTCCGGGAGCACCCGCCAGTCCTCCTCCTCGGAGGAAGGGGGCACGAGGTGGGCGAGCTGGGCCCGGCGCGGGCGTCCGTCCGCCACCTCGAGCACCGCGATCGCGTCGAGCCGGTGCAAAAAGAGCACCGAGAGATCCGGCCGGGAGAGCCCGCCCCCACCGGTGTGGGTGTGCAGCAGGTAATACCCCGCGAGCCGGGTCTCGGCCCAGGGTCGCTCGGGAATCGGGAGCTCCCTCGCGTCCCCCACCGCCACCCGGAGGACGTGCCCCTTCCGGTCGATCAAGAGGGAAAGCGGCCGGCCCAGCTCCGCGGTAAGCTCGGCCAGGCGGTGGGCGAGCTCGCCGGTAAAGAGCCGGCCGGCGGGAAAACGCCGCCGGTAAAGGCCGGCGACCCGTTTCGCGAGGCTCGGTTTGATGCCCTGGGTACGTCCGTAGACCTTCTGGATGCTTCTTCACCCGCCGGCGGCGCCGCGGTCAGCGCTACCGGCAGCTATAGTATAGCATGAGCGCGGGATGCGGCGGATCTTTCTCCTGCTCACCCTCCTCTTCCCCGCCCTCGCCGCGGAGGGCATCGTCGTCCTCGGGGCCGCCCAGTGGAACGGGCGGCCCTCTCCGGTCTTCGCGGCAAGGCTGGAGCTCGCCGCCCGGCTCTACCGCCAAGGGGCCGCACCCCTGATCCTGGTGACCGGAGGAAGGGCCGAAGGTGCCCGTTATGCCGAGGGAGAGGTGGGCTGCCGCTATCTTGAAAGCCTCGGGATCCCGCCCGAGGCCCTCCGCTGCGAGCGTGCGAGCCGGAGCACCTGGGAAAACCTCAAAGCCGCCCGCGCGATCTTCGGTTCCGCCGAGGTGATCGTCGTCACCGACGCGCCCCACCTGCCCCGGGCCCTGCTCTACGCAAGAAGGCTCGGACTCCAGGCCCGCGGGGTGGCGGTAAAAGGGCGCTTTGCTCCCCGGTACTGGTGGCGGGAACGGCTTTACTACCTGGCGAGCCTGGCGCTCCCGGTGCCGCCCTAGCCGCGCTCGCCCTTGTCCAGGCTCGCGAGGTACCCTTCGAGCAATCCCCGGAACTGTTCTTTAAAGAGCTCGCGCTCGCGCTTTAAGCGCTCGAGCTCACGCTGCACCCGCTTTAGGTGCTCCATCGCCTCCCTCAGCGTGCGCTCCTTCGCGGCCTCGGCCTCGGCCCGGATCAGCTCGGCCTCGCGCTCGGCCTGGGCCCGGACCTCCCGGGCGATCCGCTCGGCGGCGACCACCGCCCGCTTGAGCTCGGCCTCCCCCTCGCGGGCCTCGGCGAGGGCGGCCTCGAGCTCCTCGACCCGCTTCTTGCAGGCCGCAAGCTGCTCCTCCAAGGAAGCCACGAAGTCCGCCACCTGCCCCAGGTAGGCGCGGACCTCCTCCACGTCGTAGCCCCGCACCCTGCGGCGGAACTCCTGGTAGCGAATGTCGAGCGGGTTAAAGCTCATCGAAGATCGCCCTTCCCACGCGCACGAGGGTGGATCCCTCCTCGATCGCGAGCTCGAAGTCCTCGCTCATCCCCATCGAGCGCTCGGGCAGATTATACCGGTCGGCGAGCCGGGAGAGCTCGGCGAAGACCGCCCGCAATCGCTGGGGGTCCCGCACGCGGGGCGCCACCGTCATCAAGCCCAGAACCCGCACCCGGGAAAGCTCCGCGAGCCGGGCGAGGAGCTCCGGCAGTTCCTCGGGCAGGACCCCGTGTTTTTGCGGCTCGCGCCCGACGTTGACCTCGACCAGGGCGTCGAGCGGGCGGGGCAGCCGGCGCTCGAGCGCCTCGGCCACCCGCAAGGACTCGAGCGAGTGCAAAAGCGAAAAGCGATCCATGAACTTCGCCTTATTGCGCTGCAGGGGACCGATGAAGTGAAAGGTCGCCTCGGGCAGCGCCTCGATCTTGGGAAGCGCCTCCTGCACCCGCGACTCCCCGAGGGCAAAATCGCCGTAGGCCAGGACCTTCTCGCGGATCGCCGCGGGGGAGTGGCCCTTGGTCACCGCGACCAGCCGTACCCCGGCGGGATCCCTTCCCGCCCGCCGCGCGGCCCGCTCGATGCGCGCGAGAACCTCGGGAAGCCCCATCTACAGCGCGGCCACGAAGGCCTTGACCAGCCGGCGGAAGACCGGTCCGGTGCGCTCGGCGACCGCCAATACTTCCTCCGCGGTGGCGTGGTGCTCGCGGTCGGGGATCGCCATATCGGTGATGGTGGAGACCGCGACCACCCGGGCCCCTAGGTGCCGGAGCGCGATCACCTCGGGCACCGTGCTCATCCCGATGGCGTCGGCGCCGAGGCCCCGGAGCATGCGGAGCTCGGCGCGGGAGGCGAAGTTCGGTCCGGAAATCGCGACGTACACCCCCTCGCGAAGGGGGATCTGCTCTCTTAGCGCGACCTCGAGAAAGCGCCTTCTGAGCTCGGGGTCGTAGGCGTCGAACATCACCGGGAAGCGGGGTCCGAGCCGCTCGTCGTTGGGGCCCCGGAGGGGGGTGTCCCCGGTGAAGTTGATGTAGTCCGCGTGAAGCATGAGCTCCCCGGCGGTAAAAAGCGGGTTTAAGCCCCCCGCCGCCGAGGTCAAAAGGAAGGTCTTCGCTCCCAAAAAGCAACCCACCCGCACCGGGTGGACCACCGCCTCCATCGGGTAGCCCTCGTAGTAGTGGACCCGGCCCTTGTAGACGAGTACGCGCTTCCCGGCAAGCTTGCCAAAGATCAGCTTGCCCTCGTGACCGGGGGCGGTGGAGACGGGAAAGTGCGGCAGCTCGCCGTAGGGGATGACCGCCTCGGCCTCCACCTCGTCGGCGAGCGGCCCGAGCC
>JALSJG010000061.1 GCA_026989475.1 Thermaceae bacterium
TCGAGGGGCAGAAGACGATCGCCTTCGAGGTGGTGGAAGACCTCGGAGGCCCCCCCGACTTCCACGCCCTGCCGGTGGGCAACGCCGGCAACATCACCGCCCACTGGAAGGGCTACCGCGAGCTCCTTGCCGAGGGGCGGATCGCCCAAGCCCCCCGGATGCTCGGCTTCCAGGCCGAGGGGGCGGCCCCGATCGTGAAGGGCCATCCGGTGGAAAGACCCGAGACCGTGGCCACCGCGATCCGGATCGGTAACCCCGCGAGCTGGCAGGGAGCGCTCGCCGCCCGGGACGAGTCCGGGGGCGCGATCGAGGCGGTGTCCGACGACGAGATCCTCGCCGCCTGGCGGTATCTCGCCCGCGAGGAAGGGCTTTTCGTCGAGCCCGCGAGCGCCGCCAGCCTCGCCGGGGTGTGGCGCTGGCTCAGATCCGGCCGGATCCCCGGGGAAAGCCGGGTCGTCCTCACCCTGACCGGCCACGGGCTCAAGGACCCGGGCACCGCCGAGCGCGAGGTGAAACTCCCCGATCCGGTCCCCGCCGAGGTCGAGGCGGTAGCGGCCGCCGCCGGGCTCTTGTAAGCTCCAGGGGATGGAGACGAAACGCGTCAAGGAGCCCTTCCCCGGGGCCTACTTCCTGGGCCTCGCGATTACTTTACTTCTCCTTTACCTGGTGCTCGCGGTGGGTTCAAGCCTCCCCCCGGCGGTGGCCGGGTTCGGCGTCGCCTTCCTCCTCGGGATCACGGTCAACCCCCGCTACGCCCCCTACTTCCTCGCCGTGGGGCTCGCTAGCATCCCCCTCGGTTTCGCCGCCGGCGAGCTCCAGGTGGGCTGGGGTGGGGTGGGGCTCGCCCTGGCCGAGCTCATCCTGCTCCTTTTTGCCCGGAGGGGGCGGTGAGACCGGCCTGGCTCGCCCGCACCCTGGTCTGGGCGGGAGCCCTGCTCTTTCTGTACTGGGGCGTCCTGGAGAACCAGGCCGAGGGTGCAGCCTTCGCGGTGGGACTCATGCTCGGCGCGGGCAGCCTGGTTTACAACGGCCATCCCCGCCCGGTCCCGCTGGTGCTGGCAATGACCGTTCTCGTGGCGGGGGCCGAGCTTCTGCTCCCCTCGCTCCTCAAGAACGCGGAAGCGAGGCCCGCGAGCTTCCTCTTCGGTTACTTCTTGGGAATCCTCTCCCCCTTCATCGCCTGGCGTCTTTCAGGTAGCGGATCGCCTCGTTAAGCGCCCGGTCGGGATCGGTGGGGTAGTCGGGCAAAACCCCCCGCCCCTCCCAGGTCGCCCCCCGGATGGGGGCGAGCACCCCCGCCGCCACCAGCGCCACCGCCCCCTCCGGGAAGCAGTAGGGCACTAGAGCCTCGGTATTCCCGGCGGTGCGTTCACCAAAGAGCACCGCCCGGCCGCTCGTTTGAAGCCCGCCGGCGAGCCCCTCGGCAGCCGAGTGCACCTCGCCATCGATCAAGACCGCGAGGGGCTTCTCGGCCGGGGGCCTACCCCAAAAGGGCAGGGTGGGTTCGGGGACCACCCCCACCCCCCGCAACACCAACCGCCAGAGCCAGCCCCGCACGAAGAGGCCCGCGATCCGGGCCATCTCGAAGACCACCCCCCCGGGATTGCCCCTGAGGTCGAGGACGTAGCCCACTACCTCGTCCCCGTGCTCGGCGATCGCCCGCTCGAGCACCGCGTAGTTCTCCTCCGCCACCAGGTCGGGAAGCCGGAGGTAGAGCACGCCTTCCACGACCCGGGCCTCGGCCCCACCGAAAAACTCCCCCTCCTCCTCCACCTCCCCCGGGGGCTTGACCTCGGGGACCGGGGCCTTCCAGGCCTCGGGGTAAGGCAGGGGGTAGCAGGCACCCGTGCCGAACAACGAACGCGCCTGCCAGGGGGGAACAAAGCGGGTATGATCGTCGCCGATCGCGCGGTACATCTCGGCAATCGCCCCGTAGACCTCGACCCAATCCCTCGCCCGGGCCACCCGCTCGCGGTAGCGCGCCCCCAGCGCGTCCCAGTCCACGCCGCGGATCGTGGGGTCGTAGTAGACGTCCTTCACCAGGCGCCAGGCCCAGTCGAAGCGCATGAGGTAAGCTTCCCGCTCCCCTTGTGCAAAGGCCAAAGCCAGGAGGAACGAAAGCAACCACGCGTACCTCATCGAACCGCCTCCGAGAGCGGATGGGCCTCCGCCAACCGTTCCGCCAGGACCTCGAGCCCCTTCTCCACCGCCTTGTCGTGGTCTTCCCCGGGAATGAGAGGGATCCCCGCCTCGCGGGCCAGGTCCACGAGGTAGTCCTGCATCCAGCGAATCTCCCGGAAGTGCCGGAGGTAGCGCTCGCGGCGCCTCCGGGTACCGGTCTCCCGCTCCCGGAGCAGAAACCGCGAGCGGTGCACCGCCTCGTCCTCGAGCACCACGATCATCGGAACCTGAATCACCTCGCCCTTGTGGGGCAGGTGGGTGGGGAGCACGTGCACCCCCTCCATCACGATCGGGGTGGCCTCCCGGGCGCTCCGCTCCTGGATCGCCCGGAGCCCCACCGCCACCCGGGCCACCTGGTCGAGGTAACCCCGGATCACCTCCTCGGGGCTGGGATCTTCGGCCACCTCGCCCTGGGCCAAGTACCGCCAGGCCTCGAAGGTGGAGACGTGAAGGGTGGGAATCAGATCGCGGGGCACGGTGGCCCTCAGGATCTCCCGCACCGAGTCCGTGCTAATCATCCGGGTGATGCCGAGCCGCCAGGCGAGCGCCGAGGCGAGGGCACTCTTCCCCACCCCGGTCACCCCCCCGATCAGGATGTGGACCGGGCGCTCGAGCCGCCGCGCGAGCCGAAGCAGCAGGTAGCGACGGGCGATCTCCTCCCCTGCTTCCCGCAAGAGCCTTTGGTAGACGATCTCCCGGAGCTCGTCGCGGGTGAGGGCGCGTCGACCCGACTCGAGCAGCGCCCGCTCCACCTCGCGGGCAATGCGATAGGCCCGCTCGGGAGAGAGCCCGGCGCTCATCACCGACTGGGCCAGGATGCCCTTGGAAAAGGGCACCCGGGGCTCGCCCTCGGGCTCGACCACGAAGATCGTCCCGAGATAGGCGACGCGCTCGCGGTATCGGGCGGCCGCCTGGGGGCCGTGGGTTTCCGCCAGGGTCTCGGCCACCACCTCCTCGAGCTCCCGCCCCCGGATCCGCCGTACCCCCCGCTCCCGGAGCCTCGCCTCCACCCGCTTGGCCACGGCGTAGGCCTCGGGGAGCTCAAACCCGGCGTCCTCGAGGCTGCGGACCAGAACCCCCTTGGAAAAGGGCCGGGCCCCCTCCTCGTCCTCGACCACGATCTCTTCAAAGGCCTGGGTCTGCCGCAAAAAGCGCCGGGCGGCGTCCGCCTGTCCGAGCTCCTCGAGCCAGCGGGCAAGGGTGGCCTTGACCTCCTCGCTCCCCACCACCCGGGTGCCCCGGGCGGAGAGCTCGGCCTCAAGGCGCCGAGCGAGGCTGCCCGCGAGCTCGGGGTCGGCCCCCGCCCGTATCAGCGACTCGGCGACGAGCCCCTTGGAAAAGGGCATCCGGTAGCCCCGCCGGGTTTCGATCAAAAGACCGCCAGGTTCCACGAAATCCCTCCAGGAACCGCCTTGTTGACGGCGGCTATAGCGCATGCTAGCATGACCTTCGGCTGCGGGGCGCCGTAGCCAAGTGGTAAGGCAGAGGTCTGCAAAACCTCGATTCGCCGGTTCGAATCCGGCCGGCGCCTCCAGGACAAGGGCGCGTAGCTCAGGTGGCTAGAGCGCCGTCTTGACACGGCGGAGGTCAGAGGTTCAAGTCCTCTCGCGCCCACCAAACCCGCCCCGGTCATCCCGGGGCGCTTATTTCGGTCCCGGCGCTTCCAGCCGGTACCCCACGCTGAAGGCGGGTACCCAGCCGCCCTCCCCGAAAAGGACCGAGGCTTCAAAGCCCCAACTCCGGTACCAGTACGTAGCGGAAAGCCCGCCGAGCCAGAGGTAGTCGACGCGTCCCCTCCACTCAACGCCGGCGTAGGCGAGCCTTCCGGAGAAGGTCACCGGCCCCGCGTCCAAGAGCAAGGCTCCCTCGTACCAGGGGCCAGGAACCCCCGTCGAGGCCTTGAAAGCAATCCCCTCGTCGAGCCGGATCTTGGCGTAGAGGCTTGCTCCGAGCTGAGTTTGCACCCCGAACTCCCGCAACCCGTCGCCCCAGTGAAGCTCCAGGTAGGGAAGGGCGGCGATCCCCTCCAGATCCGCGCTGGTGACCAGGGAGAAACCGAGTCCGCCGCCAGTTCCGTCGGCGGGCCGGGCAGGCTGCAGGGTCGCGACCGGGGCACAGGCTGCAAGCAAGAGGAGGAGCAAAAGCCCTACCTTGCGCATGCCCCCATGCTACCCCGGGGACAACTCGCGGGCGCTTTTTGCTAGAGTTGCCGCTATGAAGGTTCGTCTTCCCGACGGCACCGAGCTCGAGCTCAAAGAGGGCGCGACCGTCCGCGACCTCGCCGAGGCGCTCGGGGGCCGGTGGCCCCGGGAGGCCGTGGGCGCGCTCGTCGACGGCGAGCTCTACGACTTATTAAAGCCCCTCCCCGAGGGCGCCGAGGTTCGTCTTCTCACCAAGAAAGACCCCGAGTTCCAGCACCTATTCCGCCACACCCTGGCCCACGTGCTCGCCCAGGCGGTGCGCGAGTTCTTCGAGAAGAAGGGCTACCCGCCGGAAAGCGTCAAGCTCGGGGTGGGGCCGGTGATCGAGCACGGCTTCTACTACGACATCGACGCCCCCGAGCCGATCTCCGACGCCGACCTTCCCGAGATCGA
>JALSJG010000062.1 GCA_026989475.1 Thermaceae bacterium
TCGAGACCCTCGCCCGGATCACCCCCGAGGCGCTAAGGGTCCAGTTCGCCCGCCGCTACACCCCGAGGGGCGCGATCCTGGCGGTGGCCGGCGGGGTACGCTTCGAGGAGGTCCGGGAGGCGGTGGAAAAGACCCTCGGCTGCTGGGGTGGCCCCGAGGTTTCCCTGCCCGCTCCCGAGACCACCCCGCCCCACGCCGCCCGCTGGCAGGAGGAGACCGCCCAGGTTCAGATTGGGCTTTACTACCGGGACGTCCCTCCCGAGGACCCGCGCTTTTACCTCGCCCGGCTCGCCGCCCAGGTGCTCTCCGGCGGCATGGCGAGCCGCCTTTTCACCGAGGTGCGGGAAAAGCGGGGCCTCGTCTACGCGGTCTACGCGAGTCCCGGAGCCTTCCGGGGGTTCGGCTACCTCGCCGCCTACGCCGGCACCACCCCCGAGCGGGCGGAGGAGACCCAAGCGGTCTTGAAGGACGAGATCGCGCGGCTTTCCGAGGGGGTCACCGAAGAGGAGCTCGAAAGGGCCAAGATCCGCACGAGGAGCGCGCTCGTGATGCAGTCGGAGAGCGCCCAGGCCCGGGCCGGGGGCATGGTGCGGGACCTCTTCCTCCTCGGCCGGGTGCGGAGCCTGGATGAGATCGAGGCCCGGGTCGAGGCGGTGACGCTCGAGGAGCTCAACGCCTTCCTCTCCGAGCATCCCTACACCGATCCCTGGGAGGGCGTGCTCGGTCCCGAAGGGGGTGCGGCCTGATGCGTTTCTTTGAAGCGAAGCTGGAAAACGGCCTCACCGTGATCGCCGAGGTCAACCCCGAGGCGAAAAGCGCCGCCATGGGGTACTTCGTGAAGACCGGGGCCCGGGACGAGACCCCGGAGGAGTCCGGCGTCAGCCACTTCCTCGAGCACATGGTCTTCAAAGGGCCCGAGGAGATGGACGCCTACGCGGTAAACCTCGCCTTCGACGCGATGGGCGCCCAGTACAACGCCTTCACCTCCGAGGAGCACACTGTCTACTACGGGGCGGTCCTCCCCGAGCTCTTGCCCGACCTTCTCGAGCTCTTCACGAAGCTGATGCGGCCCGCGCTCCGGGAAGCCGACTTCGAGATGGAGCGAAAGGTGATCCTCGAGGAGATCGCCCTCTACGAGGACCGCCCCGAGTTCGTCGCCTTCGAGCGGGCGCGGGAGCGCTACTTCCGGGACCATCCGCTTTCGAACCGGGTGCTCGGAACCCGGGAGAGCATCGCCGCGATGACCCGGGAGCAGATGCGGGCCTACCACGCCAGGCGCTACGCGCCCGGAAACATGGTGCTCGCCTTCGCCGGGAAGCTCGACTGGGAGCGCGTCCTGGACCAGGCCGCCCGGCTCACCGAGGGCTGGAAGCTGGGCACGGCGGAGCGCGCCTACCCGCCGTTTTCCCCGGACCCCGGGCGCGTCCGCGAGCCCTACGCCCGCGCCCGGCAGGTCTACTTCGTGGGCCTCTTCCCCGGTTTTTCCGCCACCGATCCCCGCCGCTACCCCGCCGCGGTGCTCGCGAGCGTGCTCGGCGACGTGGGGAACAGCCGGCTCCACTGGGCGCTCGTGGACCGGGGGCTGGTGGAGCACGCCTCCGCCGGCCACGAGGAGAACGACGGCCTCGGGACCTTTTACCTCCACGCGAGCGCCCGCCCCGAGAACGAGGAGGCGGTGGCCGAGGCGATCCACTCGGAGCTTCGCCGCCTTGCCGAGGCGCCCCCCACCGAGGAGGAGCTCGCCCGGGCGAGGACCAAGGCGAAGACCCAGATCGTCTTCGCCGGCGAGACCCCGATGAAGCGGCTTTTCCACCTGGGGCTTTCCTACACCTATACCGGCCGGTACGAACCGCTTTCCGAGGTGCTCCAAAGGATCGAGGCGGTGGACCGGGAGGCCGTCGTTGCCCTCGTCGAGGACGGGCGGTTTGAACAGGGGGTGTGCTACCGGCTGGTACCGGATGAGGGCTAGGGTGCGGCGGGCGCTCGCGCTTTGGCTCCTCGTGGCCCTCGCCTTCGGGCAGAGCGGGCTCGAGCGCGCGGTCTTCGAGGCGGCAAACCGCGCCCGGGTGGAGGCGGGGCGGGATCCCCTCGCCTTCGACCCCGCCCTCTACCAGGCCGCCCGCGCCCACGCCGAGGACCTGCTCAAAAGGGGCTACTTCGGGCACGTGGGGCCGGGCGGACCGCGGCTAGAAGAACGCCTATGGCGCGCCGGGGTCTACGCCCTTAAGGTGGCGGAAAACCTCTATCAGCTCGAGGGGCCCTACCTACCCGCCGACTTCGCCCGCCGGGCGGTGGAGGGGTGGATGGGAAGCCCGGGGCACCGGAAAAACCTCCTCGATCCGGGCTTTAACCGGATGGCGGTGGCGGTGCTCGGCAAGGGAGAACGGTACGTGGCGGTGCAGGAGTTCGCCTTTCGCCCCTTCGTCCTCGCGCTCGAGTGCCGGCCGGCGGTGGACGCGGTGGCTCGGGTGGAGATCGTGGGGGAGGCCCGCCGTCCCCTTTACCTCTTGCTGAAGGGGCGCACCCTGGCCGAGCTCGGCCCGGGGCCGGTGCGTTTTTCGCTCGAGCTTTCCAAGGAGGCCCGGCCGGTCCTCGTCTGGCGCGCCCCCGAGGGCTACCTGGTGGAGGCCCGCTGCCCCGGGGACTGCCGCGCGCTCGGCGTGCGCTTTGAGCGCCGGCTGGTGCGGCGGCCCGGCTACCGTCTCTGGCTCGGCCTGCCCCCAGGGAAGTACCTCCTCGCCTTCGGGGAAACGCCCCGCTTCCTCGACGAGGTGGAGGGGAGCGCCCTCCTCTTCGCTCCCCGGAGCTGGCGCTATCTCTGGGTGGGCCGGGGGACCATGCTCACCCACCGGGTGCCGCTTTTTTAGCCGATTTGGTCCTTGCCGAAGTAGGGGACGAGGGCCTTTGGGATCCGGACCGAGCCGTCTTCTTGCTGGTGGTTTTCGAGGAGCGCCGCGATCACCCGGGGGAAGGCGAGCCCCGAGCCGTTTAAGGTGTGGGCGAACTCGGGCTTTTTCCCCTTTTCCCTAAAGCGCAGGTTCATCCGCCGGGCCTGGTAGTCCTCCAGGTTGGAGATCGAGCTCACCTCGAGCCACTTTTGCTGGCCGGCGGAGTAGACCTCGAGGTCGTATTTTTTCGCCTGGGTGAAGCCCATGTCCCCGGTGCACATGAGGAGGCGGCGGTAGGGGAGCTCGAGCCGTTCGAGGAGCTCCTCGGCCTGGCGGGTGAGGCACTCGAGCCAGTCGTAGGACTCGGAGGGGTGGCTGATCACCACCATCTCCACCTTGTCGAACTGGTGAAGCCGGTTGAGCCCGCGCACGTCCTTGCCGTAGGAGCCCGCCTCGACCCGGAAGTTCGGGGTGTAGCTGGTGTACTTCTTGGGAAGCTCGCGGGCGTCCAGGATCTCGCCCGCGTGCAGGTTGGTGACCGGGACCTCGGAAGTGGGAATCAGGTAATAACCCCCGGCCACCTCGTACATCAGCCCCTCCTTGTCGGGAAGCTGGCCGGTGCCGAAGGCGGCCTCGGGGCGGACGAGGAGCGGCGGCCGGACCTCGACGAAGCCCCGCTCGACGTGGAAATCCAAAAAGAAGTTCTCGAGCGCCCGCACGAGCCGCGCCCCGTCCCCGACGAAGACGGGAAAGCCCGAGCCGGCGATCTTGGCGCCCCGTTCAAAGTCGATGATGCCGAGCCGCTCGGCGATCTCCCAGTGGGGCTTCGGTTCGAAGCCAAAGCGCGGCGGCTCTCCCCAGGTCTTCGCCACCACGTTGTCCTCGGGGCCCTTGCCCTCGGGCACCGAGGGGTGGGGGAGGTTCGGGATCCCGGCGAGGGCCTCTTTGATCCCCTCGCTTACCTCGCGGAGCTCGGCCTCGAGCGCCGCCACCCGGGTTTTCAGCGCCTCGGCCTCCTTCAAAAGATCCTCGGCCGCTTCGCCCGCGCGCTTTTTCTCGCCGATTTCGCGGGAGAGCGCCTTTTGCTCGGCGCGTAGCCGGTCGAGCTCGGCCTGGAGGGCGCGGCGGCGTTCGTCGAGCGCCAAAAACCGGTCCACGAGCAGCAGCGCGTCGAGCTCCTGCTTTTTCCGGATCGCCTCGCGTACGAGCTCGGGGTTTTCGCGGATCTTTCTGGGATCGAGCATGGTTCACCTCAAAGCCGGAATGGGGGCGGGGAAAACGTTCCTCCTCCTACTCGTTTTCGATCATCCTCGGCACCTCGAAGTAGCCGTCCTCGCGCTCGGGGGCGTTTTGGAGCGCTTCCTCCTGGGAAAGACCGGGTTCGGGGACGTCCTCGCGCATCGTCGCCCCGGTCTCGACCGGGCGGGCAAGCTCCTCAAGGCCCTCGAGCTTTAGCTCGCCGAGCTTTTCGAAGTAGGCGAGGATCTTTTCCAGGTCCTCCCGCATCGCCTCGCGCTCGGCCTCGGAGAGCTCGATCCGGGCCAGGTTCTCAAGGTGCACGAGCAGCTCGGGGGTGATCCGCATCGCCCCTCCAGCTTAAACCAGTCCCTTGGCGAGGGCCCAGAGAAGGGGGGCCAGAAAGAGCGCGGGCAAAAAGGCCGCGACCCGGATCCGGGCGGCTTCCACCAGGTTGAGGCCCACCCCGATCACCATCAGCCCGCCCACCCCGGTGGCGAGCAGCACCCGGGGGTCGGTGGCGGGGTCGGGGACGAAGGCCGCCAGGCTCGCGGCGAGGAGGGAGAGGCCGAGCTGGTAGCCGAGCACCACGAGCACGCTCGCCGCCACCCCGATCCCCAGGCTCGCCGCCAGCGCGATCGAGGAGAT
>JALSJG010000063.1 GCA_026989475.1 Thermaceae bacterium
GCTCCGGGCCGGGCCCTTAGGGTGAGGTCCTCCCCCGAGAGCTCGAAGGGACGGTGGACGCCCGGGAGCAGCTCGATCGTGCTCCCAGGGGGCGGCGTCGGGGGCGGCGTCTCGCCCGGCGCGATCAGGAGGAGCGCGGCGAGGAACCACATGCCATGGGGCGGTATACAACAAGCGCCGCCGCCGTTCTACCTACGAATTTTTCTCACGAGGGATTCTTACCTCGCCGCCGGGAGGCCGGCGTGGTAGAGGGCGGCGAAGCGGATGAGCTCGCTTGCGTTCTTGATCCCGAGCTTGTACATCAGGTGGCGGCGGTGGGTGTAGACGGTTTTTTCCTCGATGCCGAGCTTTTCGGCGATCTCGGCGTTGGAAAGCCCCTGCCCCAGGAGCAAGAGCACGGTGCGTTCGGTGGGCGAAAGCCGGTCGGGGCTTGGGGCCTCGATCGAGGCAAGCCCTTTAAGGGCCTCCACCAACCGCTCGGGGGGCGAGTTCTTGGAAAGGAAGGCGGAGGCGCCGAGCTCCTCGGCCCGAGCCTTGAAGGCGGGCTCGTCGTAGGCGGTGAGGACCACCACCGGCAGGTCGGGGTGGGACTCGGCGAGCTCGGCGAGGAAGGCAAGCCCCGGCTTTCCGGGCAGGGAGAGGTCGAGGAGCACCCGCTCCGCCCAGTCGAGGTGGGGCGCCGCCTGCTCGGCGCTCTCGACCGCCCGGATCTCGGCCTCGGGCAGGACCTCCTCAAGGAGCCGCACCAGCCCCTCGCGAACCAGGGTGTGATCCTCCACCACGAGTATGCGCACGCGATCCCTCCCCTGCTGGCCAGCGCGCCTCCAGGCGGCCCCCCCCTCCAGGCGCGGGGGAAAGCTCGAGTCTCCCGCCGAGGAGCCGGAGCCGCGCCCTCAGGATACCAAGCCCCTGCCCCTCCTTCACCGGACCGGCGAGGCCGCTGCCGTCGTCGGTGACCTCGACCAAGAGCTCGCCGTCCTTTTGCACCCGAACCCAGACCCGGCGCGCCTGCCCGTGGCGCCGGGCGTTTTCGAGCGCGTGCTGGACGATGCGGTAGACCTCGACCCGCTCGCGCTCGTCGAGCTCGCCCTCGATCTTTATTTCAAGCTCAATCCCAAGCCGCTCCGCCCGTGCCCCGAGCGCCTCGGCGAGGGAAAGGTGGTGAAGCTCCGGGGGCGAGAGGTGGTGGATCGCCTGGCGGAGCGCCTCCTCCGCGCTGGCGATGGCCCGGTCCGCCTCCTCGACCCGTCCCTGGGAGAGCGCCCAGCGGGCGGCGATCAGGTTCTGGACCGCGCCGTCGTGGATCTCCTGGGCAACGGCGTTCTTCGAGAGCTCCTCGAGCTCCTGGAAATCCCGCTGCAAAGCGAGGAGCTGGTTGATCCGCTCGACCACCCGGTCGGCGTGCTCCTCCCCCACCGCCTCGAGCCGCCCCTTTCCGGCGGTGAGCGCCTTGAGCTGGTCTTCGAGCCGGGCCCAGGGCGCGAGCAGGGAGCGGAGCATCAGGTAGGCGGTGCCGCCGGTGGCGATCGCCGCCAGGGTGGTAAAGAAGAGGTCGAAGAGGTAGTGGTAGCGGTAGTAGATCTGGGCGAGCTCGGGAATCTCCCGGAAGGCGAGGAGCCAAAAGCCCACCAAAAGGGGGACCAGGTAGGCCACCAAGGCCACCACCATGATGGTGCGGCGTACCTGCACGCTTCGATGCTACTCCCCTCCTCATTTGGTTCAACCCCCGGTTTTGTAGACTCGGGGCCGTGTACGCCCTCCGGGAAGCGCTCTTTGCCATCGTCCGCCACCCGGTGAGCAGCCTCGCCACCCTGACCACCGCCGCGGTCTCGTTTACCCTGCTCTTGCTCTCGGGGCTTTTTCTTTGGAACTTAGACCGGGTGGTAGGGGCGGCCGAGCGGGAGCTCCTGATCGCGGTCTTCCTGGAACCGGGCGCGGACCCGGAGGCGACCGCCCGGAGGGTGCGGAACCTGGGGGAGGTGGCGGCAGTGCGGGTGATTCCGAAAGAAGAGGCCATGGCGGAGCTCGCCCGCGACCAGCCCTGGGTCGCCGAGGTCGCGAAGCTCGTGGAAAACCCCCTCCCCGACACCCTCCTTGTCACCCCCCAAAGCGCCGAGGCGGTGGCGGGGCTGGTGCAGCGGCTCGGGACGATTCCCGGGGTGGCGGGGGTGGAGTACGGCGGGCGGCTCACCCTCGAGCTCGTCCGCCTCGCCCGCGGAATCCGCATCGGGGCGCTCGCGCTCGTCTTCATGCTGATCCTGAACACCTTCTTCAGCGTGATGGGGACGATCCGGCTCTCGATCGAAAGCCGCAGGGACGAGCTCGAGGTCATGCAACTGGTCGGCGCCACCCGGGGGATGATCCTTCTCCCTTTCGTCTTCGAGGGGTTTTTGCTCACCCTGGGGGCGGCGGTGCTGGCGGCGGCGGTGGCGATCCCGGTCTACCGTTACCTGAGCGGGGAGCTGGTGCGGTTTTACCCCTTCGTACCCACGCTCGGGCCCGCAGACCTCTTGCTCGCGACCGAAGGGCTTTTTCTTCTCGCATTCCTCCTGGGCGCGGTGGGCGGGTGGCTCTCCAGCCGGGCCCGGCTTCGGGAGGCGGCGTGAAACGGGTCGTGCTTGCCCTTTTCTTCCTGCTCCCGCTGGCCTTCGGCCAGGGACTCGAGGCCGAGCTCAAGCGGGCCGAGGCCCTTCGCAGGGCAAGGGCGGCGGAGGCGGCGCGCCTTACCGCCGAGCTTAGAGACCTCGACGCCAGGACCCAGGAGCTCCGAAAGAAGATCGCCGCCCTCGACGCGGAGCTCTCCCGCGTGGCCCGGAGGATCGCCGAGCTCGGGGCCCGGATCCGGGCGCTCAGGGCAGAGATCGAACGTCTAAAGACTGAGGAGGCGAAGAAGGCCCGCTCCTTCGAGAAAAGGAAACGCGAGCTCGAACGGCTCCTCGTGCTCCTTTGGCAGCAGCGGGCGGCGGGCTACCTACCCGCCATCCGGGCCACCTCGTTCGCCGAGCTCGCGGCAAAAAGCCGCTGGCTCAGCGCGCTCGGCGCCGCCGAGCTCGACCTCGCCCGGCGGGTGGAGGCCCAGGCCCGGGCCCTGGCCGCGCTCCGCCGCAAGAAGGCCGCCCTCGAGGCCGAGCTCACGCAAGCCCGCGCCGAGGCCGAAAAGGAGCGAAACCGGCTCAGGGCCCGCCGGAGGGAGCTCACCCGGCTCCTCGCCGAGCTTAAGGCGCACAAGAAGGCCAAGGCGCTAAAACTCGCCGAGCTCGAGCGGGCGAAAAAGCAGCTCGACGCCGAGATCGCCCGGCTCAAAAAGGAGCTCGAGGCCGAGCGGGCCCGGGCGCAGAGGGCCGCCCTCGGAGTGCCCAAGGCGCTGGTGGGGCGGCTCCTTTATCCCGTCGCCGGCGGCCGGATCGAAAAGCGCTACGGGCAGGACGGGCAGGACTTCGAGTGGATCCGGGCCCCGCGCCCCGGCGCGCCGGTGCGGGCGGCGGGGAGTGGGCAGGTCTTCGCCGTGCTCTACTACGGCAACGTGGGCTGGACGGTGCTGATCCAGCACACCTCCACCCTCTTCACCCAGTACGTCAACCTCCAGGAGCCCCGGGTCGCCACCGGGGACCACGTCGAGCAGGGCGAGCTCCTCGGCTACCTCGGCGGGGGAGCGCTGATCCCGCCGGACGTGCTCTGGTTCCGGGTGGCGGTCTGGAAAAACGGCCAGTTTTACTACGTGAACCCCGATCCCTACTTCTGAGGGAGCG
Organism: Thermaceae bacterium; assembly: GCA_026989475.1. Classification (GTDB taxonomy): domain Bacteria; phylum Deinococcota; class Deinococci; order Deinococcales; family Marinithermaceae; genus WFXV01. The sequence continues at coordinate 3,750 of JALSJG010000063.1, forward strand.
AGACCTCGAAGACGAGCCCGCCGCCCTCGGCGGGCCGGGCCCGCACCCCGCCCCCCATCGCCTCGGCCAGGGCCCGGACGACCGCGAGGCCGAGGCCGCTTCCGCCGCGGGTCCGGGCGGGGTCCGTGCGGTAGAAGGGCTCGAAGAGCCGCTCGAGCTCCTCCGGCGGCACCCCGGGGCCGTAATCCCGAACCTCGATCCGGCCGGGCGCGACCCGGACCTCGGCCCGGCCGCCGCCGTGCCTTGCCACGTTGGTGGCCAGGTTCCAAAGGATCTGACGAAGCCGGTCGGGGTCGGCGAGGGCGGCCCCCTCGCCCTCGAGCCGGTAGCGCCCGGGAAGCACCCGGTCGAAGACCTCGCGGACGAGGGGGGCGAGCTCCACCGGTTCCCGGGCCAGGGCGAGCCCGCCGGCGGCGGCCACCGAGAGGAGCTCGAGCTCCTCGACCAGCCGGGTGATCCGATCCACCTCGGCGACGAGCGCCTTCAGGTTGGCGGCGTCCGGGGTCAGCACCCCGTCGGCGAGCGCCTCGAGCTCGGCCTTCAAGACCGCGAGCGGGGTCCGGAGCTCGTGGGCGGTGGCGGCGAGCTGCCGCTCCTCCCTTGCCCGCTCCTCGGCCAGGCGGTCCGCGAGGGCGTTGAAGGCCGCCGCCAGCTCGGCGATCTCGTCCCGCCCCCGCACCCGGGCCCGGGCGCTGCGGTCCCCGGCGGCGTAGCGCCTCGCGGTCTCGGTAAGCTCACGGATGGGCCGGGCGAGGCCAAAAGCGAGCCCCGCCCCCACTACCGCCGCCACCAAGAGCGCGAAGAAAAGCGCCTTCCGGCTTTCTTTCTTGAGCTCCGCGACGAGCCGCTCCCCGGGACGGAGCCCGGGACGGGGATGGGGCCTCGGCCCCTCGGCGAAGTAGCGGCGCACGTGCTCGGTTTGCACCCGCTCGATCAGCACCAGGGTGAGTCCGCCCGAGAACAGGGCCACCGCGAGAAAGGCGAGCACCAACCGGGTCGCGATCCTCACGGCGCCACCCGGTAGCCGATCCCGCGCACGGTCTCGACATTCCTGGCGCAGGGGCCGAGTTTCTTGCGCAGGTTCTTCACGTGGGCGTCCACCGTCCGCTCGTCCACGTAGGCCTCGCCGAGGGCGTCGAGGATCTCCCTCCGGGAAAGCGCCCGCCCCTCGGCGGCGAGGAGCGCCCTTAGGATCTTGAACTCGCTCGGGGTGAGGGGGACCTCGCGCCCGCCGCAGGTAACCCGCACCGCGCCGGCGTCGAGCTCGAGCTCCCCCGCGCGGTAGCGCTCCTGGCGCTTGGCCTCGGGGCGGCTCCGGCGGAGTACCGCCTTGACCCGGGCCACCACCTCCCGGGGGGAGAAGGGCTTGGTGACGTAGTCGTCGGCCCCGAGCTCGAGCCCAAGGATCCGATCGAGCTCGGCGCTCTTCGCCGTCACCATGATGATCGGCACCCCTGAGCGCGCCCGCACCCGCCGGGTGAACTCGAGGCCGTCGAGCCCGGGGAGCATCAGGTCCAGAAGCACGAGGTCCGGCTCGAAACGACGAAAGAGGGCGAGCGCCTCACGACCGTCCCTCGCCCGCTCGGTGACGAAGCCCTCGGCAGTAAGGTAGCGGGCGAGCACCTCGGCGATCCGGGGCTCGTCCTCGACGATCAGGATGCGCTCGCCCGCCATGCCCTTAGCTTACCGGCCGGGCCCCCGCCCCGCCGGCGGCGCGTGGTCGGGGCAGTTCCCCTGACCGGGGCCCCCGGGGCCCTTCGCGTGCAGGATCTCTTCCACCACCTGGAGTTTTTCCATGACCTGCTCGGGTTTCAGCAGAAGCGCCCGGACCCGGGCGATCTCCTCGGGGGTGTAGTCGGGGGCTTCGGCAGCGAAGTTCGCGTTCTTCCACTGGGTCTTGAGCCAGTTGAGCAGGGCCGCCACTTCCTCATCGCGCATCGCCGCCGCGAAGCCGGGCATTTCTCCGTCGTAGGTTACGCCCCGCTGCACCAGCTCACCTTTAAGGCCAAAAAGCACGGCGGCCACGAGAAACTCCCTCCCCTCGGGCAACGTAGAAAGCCGCCCGATGGGGCCGTCGATGAAGGGGTAGGTCCCGGGAATGCCTTGCCCATCTTCCTGGTGGCAGCTCGCGCAGTAGGTCCGGTAGAGCGCCGCGCCGTCCGCGGCGAATGTCGGCACCGCACCCAGGAGGGTCAGGCTGCTCAGCAACACCACCACAAAACCTCGCTTCATCTCCGATCACCTCCGGAAGAAAGCCTAGGCCCGGGCGGATCAAGCCCGGACGAAGGTTTGGTGAAGGTTTCGTGAAGCTAGCGCCGGTACCGCCCTATCCACTCGGCCTCGGCGAGGATGGCCATGCGGGAAAGCCGCCGATCCTCCACCCGGGGATGGGTTTTCAGCCCGAAGCGCCGGAAGAAGTAGCGGTGGGCCGGGCGGCCCGGGGACAGGCGCCGCCGTAGCCCACCCGGCCGAAGTCGTTCGTCCCTTGGAGGAAATCCCGGTACCTTGCCCTCCCCGGCACCCCCTCGGGGAGTCCGGTCCTGGCGGGAGGAAGGTCGTAGACCGCCCAGTGGTCGAAGGGGCCGCCGGGAGCGTCGGGGTCGAGCACGAGCAGGCCGGTGTTCCGGGGTACGCCCAGGAAGACGAGGGGCGGGCTCCGATCGGCGCCGTCAGGGGTGTAAACCCGGGGGATCCAACCTCCGTCATCGAAGGCCGGGCTCTTCACCCCGAGCTAGGCGTAGGCCGGCGCCCAAACGAGGGCGAGGCCCAAGGCGAGCCGGCGCACGGCTACCTCCGGGGCTCGATCAACCCGTAGTTGCCGTCTTTACGCCGGTAGATCACGTTGATCTCGCCGGTGTCGGCGTTCTCGAAGACGAAGAAGGTGTGGCCCAGGGCCTCCATCTGCACCGCCGCGTCCTCGGGGGACATCGGCTTCATCTCAAAGCGCTTGACGCGCACGATCTCGGGAACGAAGGGCTCCTCGGGCTCCGCCGGCGGGGGCGCCGGGGGCTGCCCGAGCGCGGTGTGGCGCTTGCCCATGAGCCGGCCCTTGAAGCGCTTGAGCTGCTTTTCGAGCACCTCCACCGCCCGGTCGATGGCGGCGTAGAGGTCGGGGTCTTCCTCCTCGACCCGGATGAGGCCGCCGGGGACGTTGAGCTGGATCTCGGCCTTGGCGCGACGCTCGACGTGGGGGCTGCCCGCCAGCGAGAGCACCGCTTTCGCGTCCTGGATGCCGTCGAAGTAGCGCTCGAGGCGGGCAAGCTTCTTTTCCAGATAGCTGCGGATGGCGTCGGTAATCTCGACGTTGCGACCGACGAGCTTGTAGATCTGCATCGTCCCCTCCTTTCCCCTTCGCCCTCATTTTAGCCGAGCCGCCGGTCGGCCACGACTTGGCCCGCGCGAAGGGCCACCACCCGCCTCGGGTAGGCGCGAACGAGCTCCTGGGCGTGGGTGGCGAAGACCACGGTGGCGCCCTTGGCGTGGGCGAGCTTGAAGAGCTCGAGCACCGCGAGCGCGTTCTCCCGGTCGAGGTTGCCGGTGGGCTCGTCGGCGAGCAAAATCTTGGGCTCGGGCAAAAGCGCCCGGGCCACCGCCACCCGCTGAGCCTCCCCTACCGAGAGCTGGTGGGGAAAGGCCCTCCGCTTGTGGGCAAGCCCCACGGTGCGGAGCGCCCGGGTGATCCGCTCCGCCCAGTACCGCCGGGGCACCCCCTGGACCCGGAGCACGAAGGCGAGGTTTTCTTCCACCGTGCGGGCGGGCAGGAGCCGGTGGTCCTGGAAGACCACCCCCACCTGGCGCCGGTAAAGGGCGATCCGGTTGCCCCTCAGCTTGCGGAGGTTGGTGCCCTCGACGTAGACCGCCCCCTCGGTGGGGACGAGCCTCCGCAAAATGAGCGCGAGCAGGCTCGACTTCCCCGCCCCCGAAGGCCCCACCAGGAAGACGAACTCGCCGCGGCGGATCTCGAGGTTCACGTCGTAGAGCGCGAGCGTCTTGGTCCCGGGGTAGGCGAGGGAGACCCGGTGCAGGTGAATCACGCCCTTAGCGTACTGGTTCTCATGTCCCCGCCGTTAGAATGTCGGGCATGAAGCCGAACCGCGTCTTTTCCGCCCTGCTGGCCGCCGCCGCCGCGCTGGCGATCGCCCAGTTCGGCCCCACCGGGGTGCAGGGCTTTGCCGAAGACCCGAACGGCCGCGCCGCGGTCGAGACCTACGAGATCATCAAGAACCACTACCTGAAAAAACTCGGTCCCGACGACTTGAAGCGGGTGCTCGAGGGGGCGATCCGCGGCCAGGTGGACGCCCTCGACGACCCCTTCACCAGCTACAGCCCGCCTCGCCGTAGCCGGATCCGAAACGAGGACGTGCAAGGGGAGTTTTACGGTATCGGCGTGGTGATCCAGGCGGCCCGACCCGACGGCACCGGCGCCAAGATCCTCACCGTCTTCCGGGGCGGCCCCGCTTTCCGGGCCGGGCTCAAGGCCGGCGACGAGATCGTCGAGGTGGACGGCGAGGACGTCACCGAGCTCGACCTTTTCGACATCGTCGCCAAGATCCGCGGGCCCAAGGGGACCACGGTGGAGATCGGGGTCCGGCGCAAGGGCTCGCGGGCGGTGCTCCGCTTCAAGATCCCCCGGGAGAAGATCGAGATCGTCTCGGTCTCCAAGGCGATGCTGCCTGGTCAAGTGGGCTATGTCGCCATCGAGACCTTCCTCAACGTCAAGGTCATCGACCAGCTCAAGGCCGCCATCGACGAGCTCAAGAAGCAGGGGGCGAAAAAGCTCGTCCTCGACCTTCGGGACAACGGCGGCGGCCTTCTCGACCAGGGCTGTCAGGTGGCCGACGCCTTCCTCGACCGCGGGGTGATCGTCTACACCCGCTCCCGCGACGTCACCCGGCCCTTCTGCGAGGCGAGCCCCGAGCGGCTCTGGAGCGGGCCAATGGTGGTGCTGGTGAACGGCAACTCCGCCTCGGCTTCGGAGATCGTCTCGGGGGCGCTCCAGGACTACGGCCGGGCCCCGATCGTCGGCGAAAAGACCTTCGGCAAGGGCGTGGGCCAGAACGTCTTCACCCTCGCGAACGGCGGCGAGCTCACCCTGGTGACCTTCGAGTGGCTCACCCCGAAGCGCCGGGCGATCCACGAGGAGGGGATCACCCCCGACTACCTGGTGAAGGACACCCGCTTCCCCGAGCCCCTCGCCTTCGAGGGCCTGGGGGCGCCCCCCGGGGGCGAGGTCGAGCTCATCGTCCGGGACGCCGAGGGCCGGGTGACGAAGAGGCTCACGGCCAAGGTGGACGAGGAGGGCAGGTTCAGCCGGAGCGAGGAGGTCCCCCCGCGGCGCACCTCGGACGTTCCCGGCGAGGCCCTCATCGACCTGGAAAACGACGCCATCCTGCAAAAGGCGCTCGAGCTCCTGGGCCGCTAACCCTTCTCCGCCCCATACGGATCCCCCGGCCGGGCCGGGGGATCTTTTTGTGCGAGAATGAATTCATGCGCATCGTGGGAAGCACCGGTCGGCCCGAGGCCAGCAAGGACGCCCTGCTCCAGGCCCTCAAAGGGGCGCACTGGCCCCGGCTCTCCCTCACCCTGGTGGCCCCCGGGCAAGGGGCCCGGCACCAAACCGGCTACGCCGCGCTCGTGCTCGGGACGCCCGAGCCCGTCCTCACCCGGGTCGCCTTCGGACCCGCCTTCGGGGAGGCCGGCCGGCGGGCGCTCGCCGAGCTCCTCGAAGCCTTTGCCAAGCACGGCGCCCGACGGCTTTACGAAGCCGCCCTCTCCCCCGGCGAGCTCGCCGCCCTCACCGAGGGCGAAACCGCGATCCTTACCCGGGTGGCGGCGGCGAAAAACCCCCTCAGCCCCGAACGCGTGCCCGCTGGGTGAGGGCCACGCCGAGGAGCACGAGCACCCCGCCCAAAAGGGCAAGGGGAGCAAGCCGCTCGCCCAAAAAGGCGTAGCCCCCGAGCGCCCCGAGGACCGGCGCCAGGTTCTGCCAAACCCCGGCCTTACCCGGTCCCAGAATCTGGACCGCCCGCATCCAGGCGAGGTAGGCGATGACGTTCGCGAAAATCCCGCTCGCGGCGGTGCCCCACCAGACCCAAGGCGGGAGCTTATCAAAGGGAAGGGCGAGGACCTGGGGCAGCCCGTAAAGCCAGTAGGGCACCATGCCCCCGATGTAACCGAGACCCACCCAGACGAAAAGCGGGTACCGGCTCCCCACCGTACGAGCCGAGATCGAGTAAAGCGCCCAGGCCAGCGAGGCGAGGGCGAGCATTCCCACCCCGACCCCGACCTCTCCCCCGCCTCCGCCGCCGCCCAATAGGGCGACCCCGACGGCGGCGAGGGCGATCCCCAGGTAGCCGATCGGGGCCAGCCGCTCCCGGAGGATCAGGTAGCCGAGCAGCGCGAGCCAGGCGGGGTTGGTAGCGTTGGCCACGGCGGCGATCGCCGCTGGGGTTCGGAGCACGCCCTCCATCAAGAGCCACTGGAAGATCCCGTTCCCGAGCACGCCGAAGCCCAGGATCGCGAGGGCGTCGGCAAGGGCGATTCGCACCCGGCGCTCGCGGGTGAGGAGGAGGGCAAAACCCGCCGCCGCCACCAGGGTGCGGAGGGTGTTCATGGCGTGGGGCGGGAGTACCCCTACCAGGAGCTTTAAAAGGACGAAGTTAAGCCCCCAGAGGCTGACCGCGGTGGCCGCGTAGAGGACCCCGTGCACCCCCCCATCATACTGACCGACCGGTCAGCCGCGGCGCGGTACGCCCCAAGGCGGTCCCGATTCGGCCATAGAAAAGCGCTTCCTCTAGCGTCGCGGCTTTCTATGCAAGGTGACCTGAAACCGGTAGGTGTGCGCCTCGCCGGGAGCGAGCGAAAAGGCCACGCGGTAGCCACCGGGCAGACGCTCGCCCTCGGAGAGCTCGAGCTCCACCGCGTCGGCGTGAAAGGTCTCCACGATCTCCACCTCGACCGCATCCGCGCCGCGGTTTTCCACCGTGGTGGTGACCCGGTAACGGGCGAGCTCGGGAGTTTCCCGAAGCACCTTTACCCGCCGCTTGCTCTGTGCCCGGGTCGCGGGACCGAGCTCGAGCTCGACCTGCTCGCCGGCGTAAGTGTCCGGCACCCGAACGCGCCCGAGGAAGTCCCCGCCGGAAAAGAGGTCGAGCCGACCCGCGGCCAAGGGCCTCGGGGCCTCTAAGCGGTAGCCGCGGCGGAAGAAAAGCCGCTCGCCCTTTTGGAAGGGCCCGCGGTAGCGCCAGTAGAACGCGGGTCGCACCGAGAGGGCAAAGAGCGGGAGCTCAGTGACCTCGGGCTCAAGTAGAAGGGGCCCGGAGAGCCGGTAGCGGAAGACCCCGCCCCTGCCCCCGACGAAGACCCCCTCTTCCGCCGGGGCCGAGCGCGCCACCGCCTTCACCTGCAACGGCCGGCCGCCTTCAGCGAGCGGGACCGAGCCCGAGATGAAGCGGAGCTCCTCCACCTCGATCGGCGCGTCGAGGGCGTTTCGCACCCGGAGCCAGGCGGATAGCCGCCCCTCTTCCACCTCGAGCGCGTAACGCACCGAGCCGGAAAGCCCCCGGGTGAGGTGGTGCAACACCCCTTGCTCGCCACGCGCGAAGATCCAGAGCGTTCCCTTCCGCCACACCCGCCTTTGCACCTCGACGCCGGTCATCCAAACCAGGTCCTCAACCCGCTGGGCGGCGACGCGCTTGCCCGGCTGCCAGACGAAGACCCCATGCTCGATGCGGACCGGCTCGGCGATCTCGGCGAAGGCCGGGTAGAGGGTGACCCGGGTGCCGGAGGCCAGGGCCAGGGTAGAAAGTGCAACCCCCAGGAGAAACCCTAGTTTAGGCATACCCCAAGGGTAGCAAAAAGCGCCGGGACCCGCGGCCCGGCGCCAGAACGCCCCTTGAACTCAAAGGATATCGTCCCGGATGCAGGCCTTGTAGTGCCCTGGGGCCACCTCGCGCAGCTCGGGGGTGGTGGTGGCGCACTCGGGGATCGCGTAGCGGCAGCGGGTGCGGAAGACGCAGCCCGAGGGCGGGTTGATCGGGCTCGGGATATCCCCCTCGAGCACGATCCGCTCCCGCTTGACCGTGGGATCGGGGATGGGCACCGCCGAGAGCAGCGCCTCGGTGTAGGGGTGCTTGGGGTTTTTGTAGAGCTCCCGGGCGGGGGCGATCTCCATCACCTTTCCGAGGTACATCACCGCCACCCGGTCGGAGATGTACTCGACCACCGCCAGGTCGTGGGCGATGAAGAGCAGGGTGAGCCCGAGCTCCTCCTTGAGGTCCTGGAGGAGGTTCACCACCTGAGCCTGGATCGAGACGTCGAGCGCGCTCACCGGCTCGTCGGCGACGATGAACTCCGGGCTCACCGCGAGCGCCCGGGCGATCCCGATCCGCTGGCGCTGCCCGCCGGAGAACTCGTGGGGATAGCGGCGCATGTGGTCGGGGGAAAGCCCCACCATCTTCAAAAGCTCGGCGACCCGCTCCACCCGCTCCTTTGGGGTCTTCACCAGCTTGTGGATGACCAGGGGCTCACCGATGATGTCCCCCACGGTCATCCGCGGGTTCAGCGAGGCGAAGGGGTCCTGGAAGATGATCTGCATCTTGCGGCGGTAGGGCCTGAGGGCCGACTTCGGGAGCTTGGCGATGTCGGTCCCCTGGTAGAGGATCCTGCCGCCGGTAGGCTCGATCAACCGCAGGATCGTGCGGCCCACGGTCGTCTTCCCCGAGCCCGACTCCCCCACCAGGCCGAGGACCTCGCCCTTCTTGATGGAAAAGCTCACCCCGTCCACCGCCTTGACGTGGCCCACGGTACGGGAGAGGATCCCGCCCCGGATGGGAAACCAGGTTTTAAGATCCCGGACCTCGAGGAGGATTCCGTTCGCGCTCATCCCGCCACCCCCTCGCGGATCTCCTTCCAGCGGTAGCAGCGGACCATGTGGCCGGGCTCGGCCTCTTCAAGGGGCGGGACGTCGGCGTCGCAGAGTCCGGGCTTGTGCCAGCGGCAGCGGGGATGGAAGGCGCATCCCGGGGGGAGGAAGAGCGGGTTCGGGACGTTCCCGGGAATGGCCTCGAGCCGTTCTTGCTTCTCCGCCGCCAGGTCTACCCGGGGCACCGAGTTCAAGAGCCCCATGGTGTAAGGGTGGAGCGGCTCCTTGAAGGTGGGCACGACGTCGGCCTCCTCCACCGCCCGCCCGGCGTACATCACCACCACCCGGTCGGCGATCTCGGCCACCACCCCGAGGTTGTGGGTGATGAAGAGCACGCTCATCCCGATCTCCTCCTGGAGCTGCTTGATGAGCTCGAGGATCTGGGCCTGGATGGTGACGTCGAGGGCGGTGGTGGGCTCGTCGGCGATCAGGAGGCTCGGGTTGCAGGAAAGCGCCATCGCGATCATGACCCGCTGGCGCATCCCGCCCGACATCTGGTGGGGGTAGTTGGAAAGGCGTTTCTTGGGCTCGGGGATCCCCACCAGGGCGAGCATCTCGGCGGCGAGCTCGAGCGCCTCCCTCTTGCTCTTCTTTTGGTGGAGCATGATCGCCTCGGCGATCTGATCGCCTACGGTGTAAACCGGGTTCAGGCTGGTCATCGGCTCCTGGAAGATCATCGCGATGTCGTTACCGCGAATCTTCCGCATCTCCGCCTCGGAAAGCCGGACCAGGTCCTTTTCCGCCCCGTCCTTACCCCGAAAACGAATGCTCCCCTCCACGATCCGCCCGGGAGGCGAGGGGATGAGGCGCATGATCGCGAGCGAGGTCACCGATTTCCCCGAACCCGACTCCCCCACGACGGCCAGCGTCTCCCCCTTGTCAATGTGGAAGGAAACGCCGTCCACCGCCTTGACCACGCCCTCGTCGGTGAAAAAGTGTACCTTGAGATTTTCGACTTCGAGCAAGCGGGTCTCTTCCATCTGCGCTCCCTACGAACTTCCCTAAGTTTATACCCCACTACCTCCGCCGCCGGGGATCGAAGGCATCGCGGAGCCCGTCGCCCACGAAGTTCCAAGTGAGCACCGCGAGGAAGATCGCAAACCCCGGGGCCAGCACCCAGGGCCGGTCCGAGAACGAGGCGAAACCGCCGTCCTGGGCCGCCTTCAAAAGCAGCCCCCAGCTGGTGTAGGGCTCGGTGATGCCAAGCCCGAGGAAGGAAAGCCCGCTCTCCGCCAAAATGAAGCTCGGGATCGCAAGCGAGGCGTAAACGATGCTGTAGCTCGCGGTCGCGGGCAGAATGTGGCGGAGAATAATCCAAAGCTCCGGCACCCCAAGCGCCTTGGCGGCGGTCACGAAGTCCATCTCCCGAAGCGAAAGCACCATACCCCGGATCACCCGGGCGAGCCCTCCCCAGCCCACGATCGCGAGGATCGCGACCACGAGGTAAAACGTGGCGAGTGGGTCCATCTCCATGGGAAAGGCCGCCCTCAGGGTGATCAGGAGAAACAGGAAGGGAATCGCCGCCATGATCTCCACGAGGCGCATCACCAGGTCGTCGGGATCGAAGGAGAGCGGACGCCAAAGGGCGTGGGAAAGCGCCCAGGCCGCGGCGGCAAGCATCAGCACCCCGAAGACGACGCGTTCCAAGGCTCCGCTATAGTCCCGGAGCATCCAGTAGCCGTAGGCGAGCGTCGCGGCCAGACCCGCCCAGAAGACGAAGCTCAAAGAAAGCGCAAGCCCGTGCAAGAAGTAGGCAAGCAGCCTGCGCCCAAGGCCCCCCCGGGCGGGAAAACGCCAGCTCTCCGGGCGCAAAAGCGGCCGGGCGATGGCGATCCGGGTCCCCTGGTAGTAGCCGGCGAGCCCTCCCAGGAAAAGCCCCAGCATCATCGCGAGCAACACCGAGAGAAAACCCACGGTCAACGAAACCTGCGCCCCGTAGACCATCCGGCTAAAGAGGTCGCGGCCAAAGTTGTCGGTGCCGAGGAGGAAGATCCGGGCCCCCTCCCGGGTCGCTTCTTCTCCTAGACCAAACAGCCGGACGTCCCACCGGAAGATTTTGAAGATCGTGTAGGGCTGATCTGGGGTCCGCACCAAGAAATAGATGGGGTAGCGCTTTGTACGGTCCTCCACGTAGCGGTCGGTGAAGGTCTCGAGGTCAAGTTCCCGCTTGACCTTGTAGACGAAGGGCCGGGTGAGCTTCCCGGTCTCGGGGTCACGCAGATGGATCCGGGTCGGGGGCGCGTAGCGAAACGGAGGGTTTAACGTATAGAAGTTCGGATCGTAGGGGCTGAAGAACCCGGCGAAGGCAGCGATCACATAGAGCACGAGGAGAACCCCGCCCCCGAGCATCGCCAGCCGGTGCCGCCGGAACTGCCGCCAGGCCGACTGGAGGAAGGTTTCGCTCCTGAGCTCGGCCATCGCTCACCCGTACCGAATCCGGGGGTCCACCACCGCGAGCAACAGGTCGCCGAGGATGTTCCCCACGATCAACAGCAGGCTGGAAAGGGCGATGATGCCCACGTTCACGTAGAGGTCTTGCTGTAAGAGCGCGTCGAGCAAGAGCGGCGTGATCCCCGGCCAGTTCGCCACCACCTCGACAAGCCCAGCACCACCAATCAACCCGGGCAAGAGCCCCCCGATGTTGGCCAAGATCGGGATGACCGCGTTTCTAAGGGCGTGCTTGTAGAGCACGACTCGCTCCGCGAGTCCCTTGGCGCGCGCGGTGCGGATGTAATCCTGGCCTAGAACCTCCATCACCTGGGCCCGCATCACCCGGGTCAGCCCGGAAAGGTCGGCGGTGACCACTACGAAGGCAGGCAATATGGCATGCCAGAGGATATCCACCCATTGCCGCCATGGCGCCAACTGCTCAAAACCTTGACTGGTCATGCCCCCGATGGGAAAGGGAGTCCACCCAAAGGCGAATTTGAACTTCACGAATAGGAAGATGAGGATCAGCATGAAGAAAAAGTTCGGGATCGCGAGACCGAAGTAGGCGAAGAAGCTGATCACGTAGTCCGGCAGGGTATAGGGCCGGAGCGCCTGGTAGATGCCGATGGGGATTCCGATTAGATAGAGGAAGAGGATCGAAAGCCCGACCAGGATCAAAGAGTTCTCGATCCTGGGCCAGACTACCTCGAGCACCGGCCGCTGATACATAAAGGAGACCCCTAAGTCCCCGTGTAAGAGGTTTTTAAGCCAGATCAAATACTGCAGGAGAAGCGGCCGGTCGAGCCCGAAGTTATGCCGCATTCGCTCGATGGTCTCGGGCCGGATCTTAGGGTCGAGCGCCCACTGGGTGAGGAAGTCCCCGGGCGCGATCTGGAGGACAAAGAAGGCGAGGAAGGTCGCCCCCAGGAAGGTCGGCACCAGGTGGATCAGACGGCGGACGAGGTACGCACTCACGGCCCCTCCAACGAACCCTCCCCGGGGCGGACCCCGGGGAGGGTCCTCTGGCTACAACTCTACTTCGCCTGGAAGAGGAGCGGAAGCTCGTAGGCGCCCCAGATCGAGGAGATGATCTCGTCCGGGTGGAAGCCCGCAAGCTTGTTGTTCCAGGCCACGTGGTAGTTGGGCCCGGCGATGTAGACGATCGGCTGCAGGTCGCCCTCGACCTCCTGGAGCTTGTAACCGATCTGGACCCGCTCCTTGAAGTCGAGGGTGGTACGGCCCTTGTAGTAGAGCGCCTCCATCAGGGTCTCGCGCGGGTCGAGGCAGGTGCCGGAGCGATTCCAGAGGTGGAGGTTGCCCTTACAGGGCACCACGTTCGAGCCAAACGGCCAGTCGAGCCCGCCACCGGTGAGTCCGATGATGATGGCGTCGAAGGGCCGGTCCGGTCCCTTGGCGAGCAGCTGGCCCACCAGGGTGTTGAAGTCGATGGGCCGGAAGTTGATCTTGACGCCGACCTTCTTGGCCTCGTCCACGAAGAGCTTGGCGATCTGCTCCCGCTGGTTGTTACCGGCGTTGGTGGAAAGGTTGAACTCAAGACGCCGGCCCTCGGCGTCGACCAGGTAGCCTTCCTTGTCCTTCTTCTTAAAGCCGAGCTCGGCCAGGAGCTGGGCGGCCTTCTCGGGGTCGTAGGGGTACTTCGGCGCGTCCTTGTTGATCCACTGGGTGAGCACCGGGTAGACGGAGCCGTACATCGGGGTACCCAGGCCGCCGTAGACGACGTCCACCACTGCCTGGCGGTTGATCAGGTGGCTCATCGCCTTACGGAACTTGGCCGAGCGGAAGAGCTTCTCCTTGAAGGGATCCTTCGCCTTGTTCCAGTTGAAGACCACGAACTGGCTCGAGGCCACCGGGGAGGCGTTGACCTTGAGGGTGGCGTCGAGCTTGCCTTCCTTAACCGCCTTCTTGATCTGGGCGATGTGCTCGACGGTGCTGGGTCCGAAGATGTCGACCTCGCCAGTCAAGAAGGCGGCGAGGGCGGCGTTGATGTCCTTATAGATGTTGACCTGGTAGCGATCCAGGTAGGGAAGCGGATTCCCGGCCTCGTCCTGGTTCCACTCGCCGAAGTAGGGGTTCTTCTTGAAGATCACCCGCTCACCGGGACGGTAGGACTCGACCACGAAGGGACCCCAGGTGACGATGTTCTTGGGGTCCTCGTTGAGGCCCCACATCGCCTTGATGCCCTCGGCGCCCTTCTCCTCGTACACCGGGCCGAAGACGTGGGCGGGCCAGGGCGAGAAGCTGGCGATCGCGAAGGCCTCGGCGTCGGGCTTGGGGTAGACGAACTTGATCGTGTAATCGTCGATCTTCTCGACGGTTACCGGCTTATCACCGATGAAGAAGGAGTCACGGCTATTGGAGCCGACGTCCGGGTCCATGTGGATCCGGTAGGTCATGATCCAGTCGTCGGCGGTGATCGGCTTGCCGTCCGACCACTTCATGCCCTTCCGGATCTTGAAGGTGATCTCGGTCTGGTCCTCGCTGACCTCCCAGGAGGTCGCCATGTAGGGGATCCACTCGCCGGTCGTGGGATCGCGAATCACCAGACCCGAATCGTTCATCGTCATCCGATCGGGGATGCTGTCGGCCTCGGCGGTGATGAAGGGGTTCATGGTGCGGAAGTCGCTGATCGTGTAATCGACCAGCGTGCCGCCGGGCTTGGCCTCCCCCGGCTTCGCGGTGGTCCACTTGGCCGGCCAAGTGAAGACCTGGGCGAGCGCCCCCGCGGTCAGGAGAACCGACAACCCGATAACCAATCGAATGGCGTTTCTCATAGGATCCTCCTTCCAAAAACAAGCCAAGCGGCTCGCGGTTTCCGCTATGGCCTTGGGCCAAAAGTACCGAGCGAGCCGCTTGGCTGTCAAGCTATAGCTGCCAGGTGCCGATCAAAAGCGCGAGAAAAAGGAAGGCCAGGCCCAGGTAGATCGTCACCCGGTAAAGCCCCCCGGTAAGCCCCCGGGCGGCGAAAAGGTCGGTGGCGCCTCCGCCAAAGGGGTCACCCCCGCCGGTCTTGGGTTCCTGCAGGACCACCACCCAGATCAACCCGGCGGCGATTAGCAGGTAAACCAGCAACAAAAGCATTTGCAAGACGTCCATCGCGTTCCTCCTTCTTTGGTGCCGGGAGCGGGACTCGAACCCGCACGGGCGATGCGCCCAGCAGATTTTGAGTCTGCCGCGTCTACCAGTTCCGCCATCCCGGCTCGCGGCCAAGGGAGACTATACCAAAACTCAAAGCGCAAAGGCGAGCCCGTCCGCCCGCGGCTCGCTGGCCGCAAGCAGCAAGGGTCCTTTTTTGAGGGCGAACTGTCCCCGCCCGAAACGCCCGTGCTCGGGCTCGACCCGCACCGGGTGCCCCCGGTCGGCGAGTGCAAGGGACAGGGATCTAGGAAACTCCGGCTCAAGGAGCAAAGCGCGCTCGTAAAAATCCAGCTGCCAGCGCGGGGCGTCGAGGGCCGACTGGGGGTTCAGTCCCTCGAGCACCAGCCTGAGCACCAGCTGCAAGTGCCCCTGGGGCTGCATGAACCCGCCCATCAGGCCGAAGGCCCCGCGCTCGCCGGTGGGCAGGGCGAGGAAGCCCGGAATGATCGTGTGGTAGGGGCGCTTCCCCGGGGCCAGGCGGTTCGGGTGCTTCGCATCGAGATGAAATCCGGCGCCGCGGTTTTGTAGCGCGATCCCGGTACCCGGCACCAGCACCCCCGATCCAAATCCCATGTAGTTCGACTGGATCAGGCTCACCGAAAGCTCGCGGTCGGCGGCGGCGAGGTAGACCGTCCCCCCGGGAAGGCGATCCGGTTCGGGCCAGGGCCCCGCCGCTTCCCCGATCGCCGCCGCCAGCCGGCGCACGCGACCGGGGTCGAGGAGCCGCTCGGCGACCCCGGGCTCCTGCTCGGGGTCGGCCACCTCCTTAAAAGCCTCGGCAAAGGCCCGCTTCGTGGCCTCGACGGCCAGGTGCACCTCCCGCTCCCCGGGGTAGCGCGCAAGCCCCAGGGTCTCGAGGATCCTAAGCGCGAGCAGGGCCACCACCCCCTGCCCGTTTGGGGGCAACTCGCAGACCCGGCCCCCACGGAAGGCGACCTCGAGCGGGCGAACCCAAAGGGGCCCGTGCTCGGCAAGGTCGGCTTCCCCGATCCAACCGCCGGTTTTACGCGCAAAGGCCGCGATCCGGTCGGCGAGCTCGCCGCGGTAGAAGGACTCGCCCTCGCTTTCGGCGATGCTTTCGAGCGTCCTCGCGTGATCCTCGCTCCGCCAAATCTCCCCGGGCCGCGGGGCCCGACCCCCGGGGAAGAAGACCCGCTTGAAGGCCTCGAACTCGGGCCCCTTCAAACCCAGGTAGACCCGCGCCGCCCGGCGCCAGGCCCGGGCTACCTCGGGAGCCACCGGGTGCCCCTCCCGGGCGTAGCGCACTGCCGGCGAAAAGACCCGGGTAAGGGGAAGCCGCCCCCAGCGCCGGGCCAGGGTCACCCAGCCCGAGACCGCCCCGGGCACGGTGACCGCCGGCCAGCCGAAGCGAGGAAGCCGCCCCTCGGCAAAAAAGCGCTCGGCCGGGAGCCCTCGGGGGCTTTTTCCCGAGGCGTTCAGCCCCCAAAGCCCCTCCCCGTCCTCCACGATCGCGAAAAGATCGCCGCCGATGCCGTTGGCGGTGGGCTCGAGCACGGTGAGCGCCGCCGCCATCGCCAAGGCGGCGTCCAACGCGTTGCCCCCCTCGTGAAGGATCTCCGCCCCGGCGGCCACCGCGAGGGGGTGGCTCGCCGCCAGCACCGCCCGCGAGCCGAGCACCACCCGGCGGCTCGAGGGGTAGGGATAACGGGTGAGGTCCACCTACTCCCCGGCGAGCTTTTCCAGGTAGCTCTCGAGCGCCCCCTCAAAGAGCTGGCCCGGGTGGGTGGTGACCAGCTCCCCTTTGGCGTTGAAGAAGTAGGTGGTGGGTAGCCCGCCCGCCCGGAGGATCCGGCTCAACCTCGACTCGGGGTCGAGCAGCACCCAGCCGAGCGGAAGCCCGGTCTCGCTCAGGAACCGGTGGATGGTGGCCTCGTCCTCCCCTTGGTTGACGAAAAGAAAGCTCACGCCCTTGTAACGGCTTTGCGCCTCGGCCAAAAGCGGCATCTCCGCCCGGCACGGCGGGCACCAGCTGGCCCAGAGGTTCACCACCAAAGGCCGCCCCAGGAACTTTTGCAGGGAGACCTCCCCCGCCCCAAGCCGCTTCAAGGCCAGGTCGGGCAAGGTCGCCTTAGGTCTGCGCGGCGCCTTGCCCAGCACCTTGGCCGGGTCCTCGGGGGCGGTGGAGAGCGGATAGCCCTTGGCCACCCAGGCCTTGGTGCCCCCGGTGACATTCCTCAGGTTCTTGTATCCCTTCTCCTTGAGGTACTCGGCGGCCTTGGCAGAACGGTTCCCTGAGTTGCAAATCAGATAGACGGTCTTGTCCTTGGGCAGATCCCCGGCCCAGTTCTCGATCTCCTGCAGCGGCAGGTTGATGGCCCGGGGCACGTGACCGCTTTGGTACTCCGCGGGGGTACGTACGTCCACCACCACCACGCCGGGATCGTCGAGCTGGGCGTGGAGGTCCTCGGGTTCCACGTTCTTGTAGGCGCCCTTGCTGCCGCAAGCAGCGAGCAGGGCGGCCAATACCAAGAGCACGGGACCGAAGCGTCGCATACCGGTAGGGTACAAAAGCCGGGTGAAAAAGCGAAAGGGCGGCCGAAACTCTGGCCGCCCCGAGTCCCCGAGCCGGGCTTACGCGGTGGCGCCCACCGCCTTGCGGATCGCGTCCAGAAACGCCGAGACCGGCTGCGCGCCGAGGATCCGCTGGGCGCCGTGGTTGATCACCGTGTCCGGCACCCCGTGGATGTGGTACTTATCCGCGAGCGCGGGAAACTCCTGGGCCTCGATCATCTCCCCCACCACCTTGGGCGAGGCGTAGGCAAAGCGGTGGCTGGTGCGCACCGCCTGAGGGCAATAGGGGCAGGTGGGGGTGACGAAGACCTGGAGGATCACCTCCTGGGGGAGCTCGTTGAGTTCCTTGACCACGTCGTCCGGCAGACCGTGCCCGTCGCGCCCGATCATCTCGATGTCCTCAAGAAGGCTCGCGAACTCGTAACCGGCCGGGATCCCGCGGTAGCGGACGTTCACCGCGTCCGAGCCCTTCTCCCGAAGGATGATGGTGGGCGCGGCCTCGACCCGCATCTCCTCGGCCTTCTTCTTCCCCTCCTCGCTGGCCAGATCGTAGACCGCGAGGTGCACCTTATCGGAAAGCGGCTCGATCTCCCGAAGGAGCTGCTCGGTCTCCTTGCAGTAGATGCAGGGCTCCTTGCCCGGCGCGATCACCGTCGAGCTATCGGTAAAGAGGACGATCTCCACGTCCCGGGTCAGGTTCCCGAGTCGTTCCTTGACGATCTGTTGTTCCTGCTCTCCTAGAAGCGGCATCTCTTCTCCCTCCACTCTGAATGCCCCCTAGGGGCATGCTCCAGATACCAGAGTGTAGTATACGAGTTTAACTTTGTAAAGCGTCGGGCTTTCTTCGGATAAAATAGAGCCGATGCGGATCTACCTCGCGGCGGTTCAGGCCCGACTCGACCCCACCGTCTACCGAACTCCCGAAGCCTTCCGGCTCGGGGTGGACCAGGCGATCGCCGAAGCCCTGTCCTCGGTTCCCCCGGACGCCCAGAGGATCGTAGCCTTTCCCGAGCTCTTCGGGCTACCCCTCCTCTTTTGGATGAACGCTCCCGACCCGGTTTTCGATGCGAAAACCACGATCCAGGCCGCCCTTCGATGGCTTTCCGTGCTGGGTCCCAGGGCCATCGCTTTGGGCCCATTGGGTTTTTACCGCCGCCGCGCCCTCGAAGTCTGGCCCCACTACCGCGAGGCCTTCGTCCAAGCAGCGCGTAAACACCGAGCCTATGTTTTCGCCGGAACCTGGCTCGCCCCCACCGTTGACCAGGAACCCGGCCGGGGAGTCTACCCCCTCGGCCTCACGGTGCGGAACTGGGGCTTTTGGGTCAATCCCCATGGAAGCGTACTCGCGCGACCGGAAAAGCTGCGACTGATGCCTGAAGAGAGAAAGGCCCTCGTGCGCCCAGGATCCTGGGGCGGCCAAGCGATCCGGACCGAACTCGGCACCCTGGCCACGCTGATCTGCTTGGACGCCTTTCACGAAGCCCTCGTAGAGCGAGTCGACGCCGCCGGCGCCTGGCTGGTCGTACAACCATCCGCCAATCCCGCCCGCTGGGAGGCTCCTTGGCGCCCCGACCCTCGGCGTACCGAGGGGGAAGTCTGGCTTACCGAAGGGTTACCCCAAAAGCTTAAGGGGCGGGAACACCTGCGCTACGGCCTGAACCCCATGCTGGTGGGAGACTTTTACGAAATGCACTTCGAAGGCATAAGCAACGTAGCCGCCCCGGGAGCAGTCCTGGCACGCGTAGAGGAACCTACGACACCTGGATCGGCGGGCTTTTTGGTCGAACTTTAGACGTTGAACCCGAGCATCCGGAGCTGCCTCTTCCCCTCCTCGGTCATCCGCGCCGGGGTCCAGGGCGGGCTCCAGACGAAGTCGATGTTCACACCCTTAACCCCGGGCACTTTGAGCACCGCGAGCTCGGCGTCGGCCTTGATCATGTCCTGAACCGGACATCCGATCGCGGTCAGGGTCATCTCGATGTCCACGACACCGTCGGGGTTAACGTGGACGTTGTAGATCAGGCCGAGGTCCACCACGTTGACCGGGATCTCGGGGTCCTTCACGACCTTGAGGGCCTCGAGGATTTCCTCGACCTTGGGGAGTTGCTTGGCTCCGTTTCCGACCTCGGGGGCCTTGGGCTCCTCGCTCATGAGCCGCATTATATCCGACCAAAACGCTCGGATAAAGTAGCCTTTTACCCTACCCGGGTTTCAGGCCTTGAGCGCGCCGATGCGGCGTTTTTCATCCTCCAGCGCCTCGGCGACCAGCTCGGCGAGGTCCCGGACCTCGGGCGCCCCCTCACCGTCTTGGGCCGCCTCGTCCTCGAACATGCGCATGCAGAAGGGGCAAGCGGTGGCGATGATCCGAGCACCCGTGCCCTTGAGCTCCCGGTAGCGGTTTTCCGAGATCCGCATCTTGCCGGGGCTCTCCTCCTTCCAAAACTGCGCGCCACCGGCGCCACAGCAAAAACTCCCCGCCCGGGTGCGCTCGGGCTCGGCCAGGCTAAAGCCCACCTCGGCCACCAGGTTGCGGGGCGGCTCGTAGACGCCGTTATGCCGGCCGAGGTAGCAGGGGTCGTGGTAGGTCGCCTTGCCCTCGAGCACCGGGAAGACCGGCAGTTTTCCCTCCTCGATGAGTTCCTGGATGAACTCGGTGTGATGCTTCACCGTGTAGCTTCCCCCGAACTCGGGGTACTCGTTCTTGATCGTGTGGTAACAGTGCGGGCAGGTGGTGACGATCACCCTGGGATTCGCCGCGTTCAGCTTCTCGACGTTCTCGGTGGCGAGCTGGAAGAAGAGGTACTCGTTCCCGGCGCGCCGGGCCGAGTCGCCGCTGCACTTTTCCTCTTTTCCGAGCACCGCCCAGCGGACCCCGGTCGCGTCCAGGATGGTCGCCATCGCCCGGGCGATCTTCTGGGCCCGAGGGTCGTAGCTGGCGGCGCAGCCCAGCCAGTAGAGCACGTCGGGATCCGGAACCTCGGCGACGGTGGGCACCTTGAAGGGAAGCCCCTCGGCCCAGTCCATGCGCTTTTCCGCCGCGAGGCCCCAGGGGTTCCCCGAGCGCTCCATACCCCGGAACGCGTTTTGCAGCTCGGAGGGGAACTCCCCCTCCATCAAGACCCGCTCCCGGCGCAGGTCGGTGATGTGGAGCATGGGCTCGTTGCCGACCGGGCAGACCTCCACGCAGGCCAGACAGGTGGTGCAGGACCAGAGCGCCTCCTCATTGATGGCGAACTCCATGAGGGGCCTCGGGCTTTCCTTCCCCGCCGCGAACTCGGGAAGGATGTCATTGAGCTCGTACCGCTCGCTGATGATGAGGGCGGAAGGCGATAGCGGTTTTCCAGTGGCGTAGGCAGGGCAGACCTCCTGGCATCGGTTACACATGATGCAGGCATAGGGATCTAGAAGGCGCGGCCAGGTGAAGTCCTCCAGCTTCCTTACCCCGAAAACCTCGGCGGCTTCGTCCTCGAAGTCGATGGGGGAAAGCGCCCCGGGCACCTCCTTTTGGAAGGTCAGCTTGATCCCGGAGATCATCAGGTGGATGTGCTTGGAGCGCGGGAAGTACGGAATGAAGGCGAGGATCGAGCCGAGCGCGCCCCACCAGAAAAGGTGCTCGAAAAAGACCTGCCCCGCGGGTGAAAGACCGGCGAAAAGGGCGCTCGCGGCGCTCGCCACCGGCTGGAAGGGGTCAGGCCCTGCATGGGCGAGCTGGGCGGCCTTGGCAAGCAGCCTGGAGGAAACGTGGAAGAAGATGAAGGCCCCGACGATCGCCGAGTCCCGCTGGATCCCGGCCCGGGCCTTCTCGTGCAAGGGAACGTGGGGCCCCACAAAGAGCTCGGAGGGGCGGACCAGGTAGCGCCGGACCATCAGCGCCACAATGCCGATGAGCACCGAGGCAGAAAGGAGGTCGGCGAGGAGGTTGTGGACGTTCCAGAGCCCGCCCCGGGTCTCGAGCGGAAAAAATCCCTCGAGCACGTCCACCAGGTTGACCAGCAGGTAGTAGACGAAGCCATAGAAGACGAGGGCGTGGAAGAAGGAGGCCAGCGGGCGGCTGCGAAACACGGTCTGCTGGGTGAGGACCAGCCAAAGCGCCCGCCCCACCCGTTCCGGCAAGCGGTCGAAGCGATCCTCCGGCCTCCCCCGGCGCCAGGCGAGGTAGATACGGTAAAAGCCCAGGCCGCCGTAATAAAAGCTCAAGGCGGCGGCAACGAGGAAGAGGAGTTTCTCAACCGGCGTGAGCATGGCCACCCCCAGAGTTCCTACGCTCCGTCAAATATTACCCCGCAACCTACCTGACCTAGAAGAAGTGGAAGCTCGCCCAGGCCACGAAGGCACCGAGCATGGCACCCACCAGAACCTCCAGGTAGCTGTGCCCGAGGAGCTCCTTCAAAGGCCCCGGGGCAAAGCCCTTTTGCAAAACGTCCTGGAGTTCCCGTACGAGCTGGTTCAAAAGCTCCGCCTGCTGGCCCGCGTGGCGACGGATCCCGGTGGCGTCGTACATCACCACCAGGGCGAAGATCGCCGCCACGGCAAAAAGGGGACTGTCCCAGCCCTCTGCAAAGGCCACCGATACCGCGAGCGCGCTCACCGTGGCGGAGTGGGTCGAGGGCATCCCGCCGGTGTCCAGAAGACGCCTGAAATCCCACCGACGGTAGAGGGCATAATCCAGTAAGATCTTGAGCACCTGGGCTACCATGTTGGCCGCCACCGCCGTCCAGAAGACCTGGTTGCGCACCAAACCCGCGTCCCACTTGGTAGGGAGCTCGTCCGGCAGCGTCACGCACCCCTCCTACGCCTGGCCGCCCGTAGGGTATTCGCCATCAACATGGCGACGGTCATCGGCCCCACCCCACCGGGGACGGGGGTGAGCGCCCCGGCCACCTCGGCCACCCCCGGGTCCGCGTCGCCGAGGAGCCGATCCCCGACGCGGGTAATGCCAACGTCCACCACCACCGCTCCCGGCCGCACCATCCCCGACTTAAGGTAGCCCGGCCGGCCCACCGCCGAGACCAGGATCTCGGCCTCCCGGGTGAGCCCGGGGAGGTCCCGGGTGCGGGAATGCGCCACGCTCACGGTGGCATCGGCGAAGAGCAGCATGGCGGTCATGGGTTTTCCCACGATGTTGCTCCGGCCCACCACCACCGCCCGCCTACCCTCTACCTCGATTCCGTAGTGATCGAGGAGGCGCATGATCCCGGACGGGGTGCAGGGATCGAGGCCCACCCCGGGCCCTTGCGACCAGAGCCGGCCCACGTTCAGGGGATGAAAGCCGTCCACGTCCTTGGCCGGGTCGATGTGCTCGAGCACCCGCTCACTCCGGATCCCCGCCGGCAGGGGGAGCTGGACCAGGATCCCGTCCACCTCGGGGTCCGCGTTCAAGCGGTCGAGCAGGGCAAAAAGCTCGGCCTCCTCGGTCCCCTCGGGCAGGGCGTGCACCTGACTATGGATCCCGAGCGCCCGCGCTTTTTTGGCCTTCAGGCGCACGTAGGCCACCGAAGCGGGGTCCTCCCCCACCAGGATCACGTGAAGCGAGGGGGTAAAGGAAAGCCGCGCCAGCTCAGCGCGGAGCTCGGCGTAGACCAACTCGGCTACCGGCTTGCCATAAAGCAGCCGCGCCGGCACGCTAGCCCTCCCTGGGGGCAGCAGCGAGCTCGCCGGCCTCGATCCGCCGCACCAGCCGGGAGAGCACGCCGTTCACGAACCGCCCCGAGTCCTCGCCCCCATAGCGCTTGGCAATCTTCACCGCGACCTCGATCAAGGGGGCGAACGGCGTGGGCTCGAAGAGCGCCTCAAAGGTGGCGAGGCGGAGCACGGTAAGATCGGTCTGGTTCATCTGCTCAAAGCTCCAGCCCTCGATCGTCTCACGGAGGACCCGATCCACCTCCTCCTGGCGGTCCAAATAACCCTTCACCAACCGACGGGCAAAAGCGAGGGTCTCCTCGTCGGGAGGGTCGGGCTCGAGCTC
>JALSJG010000064.1 GCA_026989475.1 Thermaceae bacterium
GGCGAGGTCCGGGCTTTGGTCGTGGTGCGCAAGCGCCTCGTCGTACGAACCGTTCAACGCCGCAATGATCGCCTCCTCATACGAGGTGTTCGCGGCAAGGATGGCCTCAAGCGTCCTACCCAAAACCCGGCTCACGCGAGCCGAGGAGGCCACGAGCTTCGTCCCATCGGTCGGTTTATGGTTGATCCCACCCATTTTTCACCCCGACCTGCAACCTACCCCCCAATGAAAATTGGACGAGTTTCGGGGGACGCGGCTAGTTCGAGGCTTTACCGAGCCCGAGCCAGGTCCCGCCCCAGCACGATGACCACGTCCGCGTCGGAAAAAAGCGAAAACCGGGTGACGAGCGGCAAGCCCGCGGCCTCGGCGTAAAACCGCCCGGCGAGCACCGCCCGGTCCACCCGCACCTCGCTCACTTCCTGGGGACGAATAAGGCGCACCCCGGGCCGGGGCAGGCCGAGGCGGAAAAACCCCTCGGCAAAGCGCGCCCCGAGCCCCACGCCGCTACCGTCGTAGATTACCGCCCGAACCCCCTCGGGAAGGGGCACCGCCTGCCCTTTCCCGAGGCCGAAAAACGCCTTCAAAAACCGAGCCCGCTCCTCGGGAGGCACCACCAGATACGCGCCCTCCTCCACCACCGGCAGGGTGGCGGCGTGGAGCTTGAGCCCCTTCAGATAGGGAAGGAAAACAAGCGCCTGGTCCAGGGGCAGGTCGGTCTCGAGCCGGTCCCAGATCGTCCGCAGGAGCCCGGGAAGCCGCGGCCAGTACTCCGGCGCCGCGGCCTTCTTCGCCACCTTGAGCAAAACCTCCTTGATGCGGTCGAGCCGGGAGAGGTCGCTCCCGATCCAGCCCCGAAACCGCATGTACTTGACCGCGTCCTCCCCGTTCAAATGCAGGCGCCCGGCGGGAAAGTGGATGTAAAGGTTCGCGGCCCGATCCTCATAGTCCATGGGCGCGGGTAGGTAGACCTCGATCCCGCCCACCGCGTCCACCACCTCGGCCACCAGGTCCATGGTGAAGATCAGGTAACGGTCCACCCGGAGGCCCACCGCCTGCTCCACCGCCCGGGCAAGCCCCTCGGGGCCCAGGAAGCCGTAGACGGCGTTGATCTTGCCCCGGTAGCCGGAAAGCGCCACCCGGGTGTCCCGGGGCACCGCCAGCGCCCAGACCTCGCTCCCCACCGCCCGCACGAAGAAGATCGTGTCGGTCCGGTGCCCGGGGCCGCAGGGGGTGGCGGGCCCGCAGTACTCGATGTCGCGGGCGGCGATCACCAGGCTGAGCGCGGGCACCCGCTCCCCGCCGGGGGCGCTCACGGTGCGCTCCGGCACCGGCCAGCGCCCCACCGCGATCGCGAGCAGGGCGAAGATCGCCCCCAGCAAAAACCGTAGGCCGATGGGAAGGCTAATCCTTTGCAAGGCGCGCCAGAACCTCCCGCGTCCTCGGGTGGACCGGAATCCCCCGTTCCTCGAGGTAGGCGACCTTCCGCCGAACCGCCTCGCGGTAGGCCCCCAAAAGGTCGCCGGCAAGCGCCCGCTCGGCGAGGTCTTGGTGGTAGCCGCGGCCGGGCTCGGCGACGTCGGCCACGTAGACCGCCATGCCGAGACCGAAGCCCGGGTCCACCCCGACCACGTGCCCCTCGATGGCGGCGAGGACCTCGGGGTCTTTGACCCCGAGCGACTCCGCCAGCACCCGCCCCGCCCGGCCGTGGAGGACGAGCGGGTGGGCCCGCTCCACCTCGTTCACGGGGGGCGCGAGCCGGATGAGCTCCGCCTCGGGAAGCTCCTTGGCGAGATCGTGCAAAAGACCTGCGAGGTAGGCCTTCTCGCGGTCGAGCCCGCTCGCCCGGGCGATCGCCCGCGCAAGCCCGGCGACCCTCAGGGAGTGGGCGAAGCGCTCCCTGGAAAGCCTTTTCTTGAGCTCAGCTTCGAGCCCGGTAAAGGCCGTGCTTTTCAATGTAGACCTCCACCTCGAAGGGCACCAGGTAGCGGATCGAGCGGCCCTCGGCGACGCGCCGCCGCACCTCGGTCGAGGAGACCTCGTAGCCCGGGATCTCGAGCACCACCACCCGCTCCCGGAAGAAGGGGTCGAGGCGGGCGAGGTCGTAGCCCGGCCGGGTCACCGCCACCATGGTGGCGAGCTCGAAGAGGGCCTCGGGCTCCTTCCAGGTGGCGACGTCGCGGTAGGCGTCGGCGCCGGTGATGAAGAAGAGCTCGGCCTCGGGCCAGCGCCGTCGGGCCCGGCGCAGGGTGTCCACGGTGAAGCTAGGGCCGGGGTGGTCGAGCTCGAGGCGGCTCGGGAAGAACCGCCCGTCGCGGGCGGTGGCGAGCACCACCATCTCGTGCCGGGCCTCGGGAGCCGCCACCGGCCTTTTGTGGGGCGGTCGGGCGGCGGTGACGAACTCCACCCGGTCGAGCCCGAGCCGGTCCGCCGACTCGCTCGCGGCGAGCAGGTGGCCGAGGTGCACGGGGTCGAAGCTTCCGCCAAAGAGCCCGAGGCGCACGGCAAGAAGCCTAGCACACCCGGATTAGTCGGGGATGTATTCGAACTCGAGCCCCGCCACCCGCACCGTGTCCCCGGCCCGCACCCCGGCGCGGCGGAGGGCCTCCTCAAGCCCCAGGCGCTTGAACTTCTCGTGAAGGTAAGGCATCGCCTCGAAAAGGTCCCCCTTGATCCGGGCCACCGTCCGCTCGATCTCGGGGGCCTCGACCTCGAACACCCCCTCCCCGACCTCACGCACCCGGATGCCGGCCTCGACCCGTTCCCTGGGCTTGGGCTCCGCGGGCTTCACCCGCGGGGCCTTTTCGAGCAGGGCGAAAAGCGCCTCTTTTAACGCGGGGAGCCCTTCCCCGGTCTTGGCCGAGACCGGGAGCACCGGGTGGCCATAGCGGGCGAGCGCGTCGGCCCAGAGCTCGGCCTCGCCCTCTTCCAGGAGGTCCACCTTGTTGAGGGCCACGAGCGCCGGGCGGCGAAGGAGCTCGGGGTCGTAGGCCTTGATCTCCCGCAGCAGGGTCTTTAGCGCTTCCTCCGGGTCCTCGCTCGCATCCAGCACGAAGAGCAGCCCCCGGGTGCGGGCGATGTGGCGCAGGAACTCGAGGCCAAGCCCCTTCCCCTCGCTCGCCCCCTCGATGATCCCGGGGATGTCGGCGAGGGTGAAGCGCCGCATCCCCTCCGCGTCCTCCACCACCCCGAGGTTCGGGGTCAGGGTGGTGAAGGGGTAGCTCGCCACCTTGGGACGGGCGCGGGTGAGGGCGGCGAGCAGCGAGGACTTGCCGGCGTTGGGGTAGCCGACGAGCCCTACGTCGGCGAGGGAGAGGAGCTCGAGCCGGAGTCTCCGCCTCTCCCCCGGCAGCCCGGCCTCGGCAAAACGGGGCGCCTGCCGGGTGGGGCTTTTGAAGGCGGCGTTCCCCCGGCCGCCCTCACCCCCCCGGGCCACCCGTACCACCTGCCCGGGCTCCACCAGATCGGCGAGCAGCTCGCCGGTCTCGGCGTCGTAGACCCGGGTCCCGAGGGGTACGTCGATATAAAGGTCCTCCCCCGCCCGGCCATGGCGGGTCCCACCCTGGCCGTGGGCGCCCGAGGCCGCCTTGTAGTGCCGGCGGGAGAGCTTGGCCAGGGAGTCCACGTGCTCGGAGGCCCGGAGATAGACGTCGCCCCCCCGGCCGCCGTCGCCGCCGTCCGGCCCACCCTTCGGAATGAACTTCTCGCGGAAGAAGCTCACCACCCCGTCGCCGCCGCGGCCGGCGGTCACTTCGATCTCGATCCGATCCCGGAACATCTCATGGAAAACCCCGCGAACGCCCGGGCTGGGGTCCGCGGGGCAAGGGGCAAAAAACCTACTCGAGCGGGCGGACGTTCACGTAGCGGCCGAGCCGGCCCTTGTCGCGGAACTCGACCACCCCGTCCACCAGCGCGAACAGGGTGAAGTCGCGGCCCATGCCGACGTTCTTGCCGGGCTTGAACTTGGTGCCCCGCTGACGCACCAGGATGTTCCCGGCCCGGACCACCTGGCCATCAAACCGCTTCACCCCGAGCCGTTTCGCGATCGAGTCGCGGCCGTTCTTGGTCGAACCCAGGCCCTTTTTGTGTGCCATCTCCTACCCCCGGATCTCCTTGATCAAAAGCTCGGTGTAGGGCTGACGGTGGCCCTTCTTGCGGTGGTAGTTGATCTTGGCCTTGAACTTCTCCACCAGGACCTTCTTGCCCCGGCCGTGGGCCACCACCTCGGCCACCACCTTGGCGCCCTCGACCACCGGGGCGCCGACCTTGGCCTCCTCGCCCCCAATGAACAGGGGGGCGAACTCCACCTCGGAGCCGGGCTCAAGGTCGAGCTTCTCGACGCGAATCCGCTCGCCCTCCTCCACCCGGTACTGCTTTCCGCCCGTCTCGATGATCGCGTACATGGGAAAGACCTCCTCGGGGCAAAGCCCCGCAGAGTCCGAGTGTAGCAAAAAGAGCCCCTTCGCTCAAGGCGGAACCCCCGTTGACAAAACCCGCCGCGGTTGCTAACCTGGCCGTTGCTGCGGGCCGAGCCCGCGCGGACCTTGAAAAGCGGGGAAGCAGGCCAAACCTAAGCAACCAACGTCCCTTCGGGACGCCTTGCCACGGAGAGTTTGATCCTGGCTCAGGGTGAACGCTGGCAGCGTGCCTAAGACATGCAAGTCGTGCGGGGGCGGGTCGAAACCTCGGTTTCTACCCGCCCTAGCGGCGGACGGGTGAGTAAC
>JALSJG010000065.1 GCA_026989475.1 Thermaceae bacterium
GCAGTTCGGACTCCCGCGTAAAGGTGCGGACGTGGGGGTCCATCAGGTCGGGGCCGGTGGCGCAGTTCATGCCGGCGACGTCCACCCCGAGGGCCTCGAGCGCGGCCAGGGCGGCTTCGGGGTCGGTGCCCACCAGCATCGTGCCGGTGGTCTCGAAGGTGACCTGGGCCTGGATCGGCACCTCTCGGCCCACGTCGCGCATCGCCTGGCGCACGGCGAGCACCGCGGCCTTGATCTGGAGCACGTCCTGGGCGGTCTCGAGCAGGATGAGGTCCACCCCGCCCCTGAGGAGGCCCCGGGCGGCGGTGCGATAGGAATCGTAAAGGGTGTCCCAGTCGATCTGGCCGAGGCTGATGAGCTTGGTCCCCGGGCCCAGCGCGCCGGCGACGAAGCGGGGGCGCTCAGGGGTGGTGTAGGCGTTCGCCACCTCGCGGGCAAGCCGCGCTGCCTCCTCGGCGAGGGCCTCGGCCTCGGCCTCGAGCCCGTACTCCGCGAGCACGTGGGGCAGGACGCCGAAGGTGTTGGTCTCGATCACGTCGGCGCCGGCTTCGAGGTAGCTTGCGTGGATCTCGCGGATCACCTCGGGGCGGGTGCGGACCAGGATCTCGGGGCAGCCCTCGTATTCCGGCCCGCCGTAGTCTTCGGCGGTGAGGCCTCGCTTTTGCAGCTCGGTGCCCATCGCCCCGTCGTAGACGAGGACCCGCTCGGAAAGCGCCTTGAGGTAGGGGCTGGTTTGGGTGGGGCTGAGCTTCGTGGTCTTCTTCGCCTCCGCCAACTTGGCGCTTTATTCTAGCGGGTTTTCGGGTTTTTGGCCAATCGGGGCGCTAGGATGGGCCCGTGGACTTCCTGGAGGCGATCGCCGGGCGACCTGCGCTCGTGCTCGGGCTGGATCCCCGCCCCGAGCGCCACGGGGGTTGGGCGGCGTTTCTCGAGGACGCCCGGGCCTTGCTTCGGGCCCTGGCCGGCCGGGTGGCGGCGGTGAAGCCCCAGCTCGCCTTCTTCGAGGCCGAGGGGCGGCGGGGGATGGCGGGGCTTTTCGACCTGGTCGAGTACGCCCGGGAGCTCGGCCTACCGGTGCTTTTTGACGCCAAACGCGGCGACGTGCCCTCGACCGCGGCCGCCTACGCCCGGGCCTGGCTTTCGAACTTCCCGGGATCGGCGCTTACCGTAAATCCGCTTCTTGGGGAGGATAGCCTCCTTCCCTTCTTCGACGCCGCCGGGGAGAGCGGGGGAATGGTGTTTCTCCTGGCGCGCACCTCGAACCCCGGGGCTCGAGACCTCCTCGAGCTCAAAACCGAAAAAGGCCCCCTCTGGGCCTATCTGCTCGCCCGGGCCGAGGCGTGGAACGGGCGTTTTGGGGGAAGGGTGGGGGCGGTGGTCGGGGCCACCCACGCGGGGGGCCTCGAGGCCGCCCGAGCGCGCTTTTCCGGCTGGATCCTGGCCCCCGGAGTGGGAGCCCAGGGGGGGGAGGATCCAAAAGATCCCCAAGGTGCTCTACCCCCTCTCCCGGGGGATCTGGTACCCGGGGGAGCGGTTTGCCCTCGAGGCGAGCCTCCGGGCGGCCGAGGGCTACCTCCGGGCCCTAGGCGGTTGACCCGTGGCTCGCCCCGGAAAGCGCTTGGCTTTGCCTCCCCCGTTGCTTTGGGCGTAGCCTGACGGCGTGGACGTGCTTTCGCGCTACCGGGAAAGCGGGGCCTTGCTCGAAGGGCACTTTCTCCTCAAATCAGGGCTCCATAGCCCTTATTTCCTGCAGTCGGCGGCGGTCTTCCAGTACCCCGAGCACGCCCGGGCGCTGGCCGGGGCGCTCGCCGAGAAGCTCCGGCCCTTCTCGCCCGAGTTCGTGATCGGGCCGGCGATCGGCGGGGTGGTGCTCAGCTTTCTGGTCGCCGAGGCCCTCGGGGTCCGGGCGCTATTCGCCGAGAAGGACGAGGCCGGCGGGATGTTTCTCCGCCCGGGGCTCCTGGTGCGGCCCGGCGAGCGCTTCGTCGCCGTCGAGGACGTGGTGACCACCGGGGGCTCGGTGCGGCGGGCGGCCAGGGCCGCCCTGGCCCGCGGGGCCGAGCTCGTGGCGGTGGGGGCAGTGGTGGACCGGAGCCCAAAGCCCCCCGAGTTCGGCGTCCCCTTTCTTGCCCTCGTCCGCTTCGTTCCCGAGACCTACGCCCCCGAGGAATGCCCCCTTTGCCGGGCGGGGGTTCCCTTAAGCCGGGTGTAGGTTTTTCCCACGCCGCCCTCAGCCCGGGCGGTTAGGGTGGGGGCGGGATGCGAAGAATCACCGGGCTCGTTTTCCTCCTTTTGTCCCTGGCTCTGGCCGGAAGCGCCGAGGACTGGCTGAAAAAAAGCGAGGCCTACCTGAAGACGGCGCCCTGGCGGGCGGAGAGCCTGGGCGAGGTGCGCACGCAGACGGGGGCGCGTACGCGGATCGAGATGCGCGTCTTTGCCCTTCCGGCGGAGAAGATCGTGCGCGTCGAGTTCCTCGCCCCGGATTCGGTGGCCGACAACTTCGTGATCATCACCCCCAAGAAGGTGCTGAACTACCTCTTCCTCACCAACCAGGTGGTGGTTTACCCCCGGGAGCGGGCGCGGATCGAGGGACTCGGGCTCTCCCTCGCCGAGCTCGGGACCTTCGAGGAGCTCGGGAGGCGGGCGGGGCTTACCTGGCGGCTTGCCGGGGAGGAAAAGGGGCGGGTGCGGCTCGTCGGCGAACCCGCCGACCCCGAGGAGGCGGGGTTTTCCCGGGTGGAGCTTTGGCTTAAGGCCGAGCCCCCGGTTCCCCTCCGCTACCGGGTCTTCGACCCCGCGGGCGAGCTCGCCGCCGATCTCACCTGGCGGAACTTCGCCCGGGCGAAGCTTACAAGGGAAGACCTGCTCGCCTACCCGCCCGACGCCGAGATCATCGAGAAGTAGCGTGATTCGCTATCAGGAGGTCCGAAAGCGCTACGGGCGGTTTACCGCCCTTGCGGGGCTCACCCTCGAGGTCAAGCCGGGCGAGTCCCTCGCCCTGCTCGGCCCGAACGGGGCGGGGAAGACCACCGCGATCCGCATCCTCACCGGCCAGCTCTCGCCGAGCGCCGGGCGCGTCTTCCTCGACGGGGTGGACGTCTGGCGCGAGCCGGTGCGGGCGAAGGCCCGCTTCGGCTACGTCCCCGACCGGCCCTACCTCTACGGCAAGCTCACCGCCGTCGAGCTCCTGCGCTTCGTCGCCGGGCTCTACCGCATCCCGAAGCGGGAGGCCGAGCGGCGGATCGAGGAGGAGCTCGCGCGTTTCCGCCTGACCCGTTACGCTTCCGCCCTCATCGAGACCTACTCCCACGGCATGCGGCAAAAGCTCACCTTTGCCGCCGCCCTCTTGCCCCGGCCGCCGGTCTTGATCGTGGACGAGCCGATGGTGGGACTCGATCCGGTGGCGGCCCGGACGGTGCGGGCGCTGCTCGCAAGCTATGCCCGGCCGGGGCGGGCGGTGCTCTTTTCCACCCAC
Source organism: Thermaceae bacterium (assembly GCA_026989475.1). Taxonomy (GTDB): domain Bacteria; phylum Deinococcota; class Deinococci; order Deinococcales; family Marinithermaceae; genus WFXV01. The sequence continues at coordinate 3,476 of JALSJG010000065.1, forward strand.
CAGCTCGAGCTCGCCGAGTCCGTGGCCGACCGGGTCGCCCTCATCCACCGGGGCCGGCTCGTGCTCCTCGGGACGCCCGAGGAGGTGCGCCGGGCCCATGGCTCTAGGAACTTGGAGGAGGTCTTCCTCCGTCTCACCGAGGACGCCGCCGATGCTCGCGCTCCGGATCCGGATCCTCTGGCATAGCCTCCGCACCGCGCCCTTTTCCCGGGGGCTCGCCCTTTTGCTTGCGGGCGGGGTGGCCGTGCTCGCGTACCGGGGGACGCTTTGGTTCCTCGGGTTCCTAAGCGGCTATCCCTTCGCCGAGCGGGCGGTGCTTTCCCGGAGCCTCGAGGGGCTTTTCCTCTTGCTCTCGGCGGCGGTGCTGCTCTCCGCCCTGCCGGGGGCGCTCGCCATCCTCTACGGCTCGCTCGACCTCCATTTGCTCCTCGCCTGGCCGATTCCCGCCGGGCGGGTCTTCGCCCAGAAGGTGCTCGAGACCTTTCTTGCCACCGCGGGACTGCCGACCCTGCTCACCCTGCCGGTGCTGCTCGCGCTCGGGGTCCACTACGGCGCGCCCCCCGCCTATTACCCCCTCGCTTTCGCCGCTGCCCTCGCGGTCTACGCCCTGCCGGTGGCGCTGGGGGCGGCGCTTGCGCTTTTCTTTTTGCGTTTTGCCCCGGCCGGCCGGGCCAAGGAGTGGGCGGCGGCGGGAAGCGCGGTGATCGGGGGGCTTTTGGTCTACGCCCTCAGGGCGGCGCGGCCGGAGGCGATCTTCCGGCGGGCGTTCGAAAGCCCCGAGGCGCTCTCCGCTTTCCTCGCCGAGTGGGCCCGTTCGGGGCCGAGCTTCTTGCCCTCGACCTGGGCCGCCCGGGCGGTGCTCGGGGCGCTTTCGGGCGAGGTGGTGCCGGCGGCGGCCTTGCTCTTTTTCCTGGTGGCCTTCGCCTTCGCCGGGGTGGCGGCGGCCGCCGGGTGGGCCTACCGGGCGGGATGGGTGCGGGGGCTCGAGGGGACGTTCCAAGAGCGGCCGCCGGCCCCGCCCGCGCCCTGGGAGGGGTACCGGCCGCTTTTCGCGCTTTGGCTTCGGGACCTGAGGCGTTTCTTTCGCGACCCGCATCAGATCGCCCAGGTGCTGCTCGTCTTCGTCCTGGTGTTGCTCTACCTCGTGAGCCTCCGGGCGATGCCTTTGGAGGGGCTGCTCTTTAAGCGGGTGGTGGGGTTTTTGCACCTCGCGTTTCAGGGGTTCGTGCTGGTGGCGGTGGGGCT
>JALSJG010000066.1 GCA_026989475.1 Thermaceae bacterium
AGCACCAGTACCGGGAAAAGGAGGAACACGAGGAGAAGCACGCCTACAAGGAAAAGCACGAGGACAAGAAGGAGCGCCAAGCACGCGAGGATAAAAAGGAGCATCACGAGAAAGACGACTAACCCCCTCACCCCCACTCCCCGGGCCGGGGACGCGCCCCGGCCCGTATGCTTTTTGCGTGACGCCCTTCGCCCTTGGTCTTTTAAAGGCCCTCCTCTGGGCCCTCCCGCTCTTTTTCGGCTACCTCGCGGGCCGGACCCGCCGGGCCCGGGTGCGAACCGGGCTCCTCCTCGCCGGGGCCCTGCTCGGCCTCTTCGTGCGGCCTTTTGGGCTTGGGTTCTTGCTTTTGGGCCTGGGTTTTCTCCTTGGCCTCGTCCCTAGCGGCGCATCCCCCGGAGCATCCCAAGCCCGATCGCCAAAAAGATGAGGTTCGGCCCCCAGGCCGCGAGTACGGGGTCGAGCTTGCCCCCGAGGGCGAGGATCTTGCCGGCGGTCATCAAGAAGTAGTAGAGAATGGTGACCGCCAAGGAATAGCCGAAGGCGAGGCTGGTGCTCGCCGCCTTCCGGACCGCGAGGGGAAGGGCGAAGATCACCACCACCAGGTTGGCAAAGGGAAGCGCCAGGTTCGCGTGCATCATCACCAAGGCCTCGGCCCGGTCCCGGGGGCCGGTGCCGGGGGCATAGGCGCGACGGGCCCAGTAGCTGATGCTGTGGGTGTCGCCCCAGAGCTCGCCGGCGTTTCGGACCAGGATCTCCTCCCGGGTCCGGGGGAGCTTGAGCACGAGCCGCTCGCCGCGGCTTTGGGCCCGGAGCAGGGCACGAAGCGTGGCCTCGGGCTCCCCGGGGGCCTCCAGGGCGGCGAGATCGAGGCCAAAGACCCGGTAGTTCCAGAGGGTGAGGCGGTTATCCTTCATCCGCCCGCGTTCGGCGAGCACCACGGTGAGGGCGTCCTCCGCCCAGCGCTCGAGCCGGACCCCGAGCATCTCCCCGGCGCGGTAGTCGTAGTCGCCAAAGTAGAGCCGGTAGGGCCCCACCTCCACCGCCTGCCCCACGAGCCGGGAGAGCCCCCGGCCGCGGGTCCTGAGCTCGTCCCACCAGATCTGGGTGACCCGGGCGTTGGCCCCCGGCACCACGTACTCGGCGAGGTAGAGGGTGAGCCCGGTGGCGAGGAAGGCGAGCACGAAGACCCAGCGAGCCACCCGAAGGAGAGGAATCCCCCCGGCCCGCATGACGAGGAGCTCGTTTTCCCGCGAGAGCCGCCCGAACGCGAGCAGCACCGCGAGCATCAACGCGACCGGGAGGGTCTGGTTGATGACCAGGGGGATCTGGTAGAAAAGCCACTTCAGGATGCCGAAAAAGGGAAAGCCCACCACCCACTTGGCCTGGCCGAGGAGGTTCGAGATGAGGAGCAGGAAGACGTAGACGACGAGGCCGAAGACGAGCGGGGGGAAAAGCTCCCGTAGGACATAGCGGTCGATCCGGGTCACGGCAGGGCCACTCCCATCGTGAGGGCGAATCCCCCGGCCTCGTCGGGCCAGGGCTCGACGAGGTAGCGGGCGCCGAGCCGGTAGACCAGGCAGCCGTCGGCGTAGGCGAGCTCGAGGGCGAGCCGGCTCACGCGTCCCAAGCCGAGATCGTACCCGAGCTCCGGACTCAGGGCAAAACCTCCGGGCGCGGGGTTGGGGGCGCGGTAGCCGAGGACGAGCTCCCGCCGGTCCGCCCGATTGCCGAAGCCCACCCGGGCGCGGAGCCAAAAGGGCGCCTCGTAGGCGAGCTCAAGCCGAGACCAGCCGGCGGCGGGCTCGAGCCGGTAGGCGAGGGCGAAATCCTCGAGCCGCGCGTCCAGGCGCAGGTGTTCCCGCTCGAGCACGTCCGCCCAAAACCCCGTGGGCCTCCCCAGCCGACCGGTGCCCAAGAGAGCGAATCGAAGCGGGCCCAGGCGCCCCTGGAGCCGACCGCCGTAGGCCGCCCAGGGCTCCGCGTCCGGGGCGAGGGCGAGGCGGAGGTAGGGCTCGAGCACGAAATCTCCCGCCGAAAAGCGGCCCTTGGCGTAGACCCCGGCCGCCACCCCGGCCCCAGCAGGGCTCGAGTAGGCGAGGGCGAAGGGGGCGAGGGGGGCGTCGGGGCGGAACTCGAGGTAGCCACGCCCGTCCTCGAAGGCGGCGCTCCTTACCCCGGGGGCCCGAACGCCGAGGGAAAAGGCCCCCGGCCCCACGCCGAGCGAAAACGCCGCCTCCTTTTCCACAAGCCCGAAGCGGATCCGGGGGCGCACCCCTCCGATCCCCTC
>JALSJG010000067.1 GCA_026989475.1 Thermaceae bacterium
TCCCCCCCGGCGAGCCCGAAGGGGGTCTCGAGGGTGTAGGGCCGATCCCCGCAGGCGGCGAGCGCCGCGCCCAGAAAGAGGGCGAAGGCGAGGGCCCGCCGCAAGGCTAGCCCCCGAGGTAGGCGAAAAGCCGCTTCAGGATCTCCGGGGGAACCTCGGTCTCGGCCTCGACCCCCTCCTCCTTAAAGCGAAGGAGCAGCCGCGCGTCCTCTCCCTGGCCCTTCAGGGTGATCCCGAGCGCGGGGTCCTGGTAGGAAAACGTCCCCAAGAGGAGGACGAGCCCCTCCCGGGTGTCGGCCACCATCCGCTCGGCCCGGAAGGCGGGCGCCTCGCTCTTCACCCCGCCCTCGAGCACCGCGACCCCATCCTTCAGGTAGAGCATTCCCCGGGGCGCCTCGAGCCCCGAAAGGCGGGGGGAGGAAAAGCGCACCCCCTCCCCGAGCACCACGGCCTCGCGGGCGACGTCGTACTCCAGGCGACCGGCCTCGAAGCGGAGCTTTTCCCTGAAAAGCCGCGCCTTTTTCGCCCGGACGAAGACGCCCTCCTTGTACTCGATGTAAGCGGCCTCGAGGCTGAGCCCGCGCTCGGCGTCCACGAGCCGCCCCCCATCGGGCAGGGTGGTGACCCCGGTGGCCAGGTCCACCACCTGGTCCCCGGCGGGCTCGACGGTGAAGGCGGCGAAGCTCGCGGCGAGCGCCGGCAAGAGGAGGAGGAAAACCCAAACCCCGCGCATCCCCCCGAGCTTACGCCGCCGGCGTGAGAAAGCCTAGAGCCCGATCAGAACCCGGAAGGCCTCCTGGATCCCTAAAAAGGCCCCCGCCGGCCAGACCCCGAAAAAGACGGTGAGCCCGGCGAGCACGAAGAGGAGCGAGAGCAGGCTGGGGTTCACGGAGAGCGTTCCCTCCCCCTCCGGGGCCTCCAGGAAGGCTGCCGCCAGCACCCGGAAGTAGTAGTAGTAACCGAGCACGGTGGTGAGCACCGCGAGCACCAGCGCGGGGTAGAGCCCGGCCTGGGCGGCGGCGGCGAAGACGTAGAGCTTGGCCAGAAACCCCGCAAGCCCGGGTACCCCGGCGAGCGAGAGGAAGGCGACCCCGGCCAGCACGCCGAGCGCCGGCGCCCGCCTAAAAAGCCCCTTCCAGCCCTCGATCGTCGCGGGCACCCCGGCGGCCTCGGCCGCCTCCAGGGCGAAAAACGCCGCCCCGCCCGCGATCAGGTAGGCGAGCAGGTAAAATCCCGCGGAGGCGTAGCCAAACGTACCCCCCACCGCGAGCCCGAGCGCCAGGTAGCCCATGTGGGCGATCGTCGAGTAGGCGAGGAGCCTTTTGAGGTTGTTCTGGGCGAGCGCCCAGAGGTTCCCGAAGACGAAGGAGAGCAGGGCGAGGGATAGGAGCGCCTTCCCGGCCGCCTCCGGGGGCCCGAAGGCCCGGACGAAGAGGGCGGCGAGTCCGAGCCCCACCGCGATCTTGGGGACGGAACCGAGGAAAGCCGCGGCCACCGGCCGCGCCCCCTGGTAGGCGTCCGGCACCCAGGCGTGGAAGGGGACGAGGGCGAGCTTGAAGCCAAGCCCCACCAGGCTCAAGAGAAGGCCCACCAGGGCGAGCAACGGCGCACCCTTTTCAAAGGCCGCCCGGATCGCCGCAAGCTCGATGCTGCCGGTACCGGCGTAGACCAGGGCGAAGCCGTAGAGCAAAAGGGCCGAGGAGAGGGCGCCGAGCACCAGGTACTTCATCGCCCCCTCGGCGCTCTCCTTCCGGTCGCGGTCGTAAGCGGCGAGCACGTAGGTGGCGTAGGCGGCGAGCTCGAGCCCGAGGAAGAAAAGCAAAAGGTTCTTCGCCCCCACGAGCAACACGCCGCCGAGCACCCCCCAGGCCAAGAAGGCGAAGAACTCCCCGGGCCCACCCCAGAGCTCCTCACTCCGGGCCAGGTTCCCCCAGGCCACGAAGAACCCGGCGGCGGCGAGCAGGAGGGCGGCGAGGGCGGTCAGGGGACCCGCCTCCAGGGAACCGAAGAGCACCGCCCGCTCGCCATAGGCCACGACCGAGAGCAGGGCCACCAGGGCGAAAAGCGCCATCGTCGCCCCGGCGAGCACCCCCGAACGCCGGGGCAAAAGCGGCGCCGCCAGGGCAAGGCCGAGACCGCCGAACGCAAGCAGGAGCACGACGACCAGCGTGATCATAGAAGCCCCCTCACGAACGCCAGCAGCGGCTGGATTCCGCCGTCAATCCAGGGCGTGAGCAGCGCCGGAACGAGACCGAGGACCACCGCCAGCACCACGAGCGGCGCGGCGGCGGCGAGCTCGATGGGCT
>JALSJG010000068.1 GCA_026989475.1 Thermaceae bacterium
CGCGTGGGGCGGCGGAAGCGTTCTTCGAAGCCGGGCGCGGGTTTCAGCCAGAAGGTGTCGTGCATGTCCCGGGCCGGGTGGTGGGGCGGGATGTTAAGGGCGTCGAAGTTGTAATACTCCTCCTCCACCTCCGGCCCGAGCACTGCCCGGTAGCCCATGCGCTCGAAGATCCCTACGAGCTCCCCCATGATCTGGGTGAGCACGTGGAGCCCCCCGGCGGGAAAGCCGAGGCCGGGCAGGGTGACGTCCACCGCCTCGGCCCGAAGCCTTGCTTCGATGGCGGCTTTCCTCAGCTCCTCGGCCCGCTCCCGGATCGCCGCTTCCAGGACGCGCTTCGCCTCGTTCAGCTTCCTGCCCTCCTCCCGGCGGGCCTCGGGGGGGAGGTCCTTTAGGGCCTTGAGTTTCCTCGTTAGCTCGCCTTTTTTTCCGAGAAGCCGGACCCGGAGGGCCTCCAGCGCCTCCAGGGTGGGGGCGGCTCGCACCTCGATCAGCCAGTCCTCGAGCATGGCGTCCTCCAAAGCGCGGGGGCGGCCGAAGCCGCCCCGCGGGAAGCCAGCGCTTCCCGCGCCCCTAGCCGAAAAAGAGGCCCCGCATCCTGGCCCCGACTATACGCTCCGCCCTTTCTCACGCGCAAGCGTTAAGCTTCTTCGAAAGGGGGTGCGCGGTGCAAAGAGGGGTGGCATGGGCGCTTTTGCTCCTCGGGGTCGCGTTTGCCCTGAAACCCGAGGCGGCCGCCCGCTTGAAGGTGGCCCAGGAGGTTCGCGCGCAGGCCGAGGCGGCCTACGAGCGGGCCTACCCCGACCTGCCGCTTTGGCGGGAGGCGATCCGGCTCGGCGAGGAGGCGGCCCGGCTCGATCCCGGGGCGCCTGAGGTCTGGAAGTTTCTGGCCGAGGTCTACACCGAGACCGGCTGGTGGATCCGGGCGGCCGAGGCCTGGCAGCGCTACCTGAAGGCCGGAGGGGCCCAGACCCCGGCCGAGCTCGCCAGGGTCTACCAAAACCTCGGCTACCTGGCCTACGCCCGGGGCGACTTCGAGGCGGCGATCGACTGGTACCGGCGGGCGCTCGAGGCCAACCCCAAAGACGCCGTGGCCGCCGCCTGGCTCGGGCGGATTTACCTCGAGCTCGGCCTGCCCAAAAAGGCGCTTCCCTACTGGGAAAAGGCCGCCGCCTTGGATCCCAGCCCCAGAAACCGCTACTTCCTCGAGCAAACCGTGAAGATGGCGGCCTACGGGCGCGAGGCGGTCTCCGCCTTTTACAAGGGCTACGCCGCCTACGAGCGGGGGGACAAGGAGACCGCCCTGATCTTCTCCAAGCGGGCCGCCGACCTCGCCCCCGACTGGGTCGAGCCCCGGCGCTGGCTCGGGCGGATCTACCTCGAGCTCGGCCTCCCCGTCGAGGCCGAACGCTACTGGGCGGAGGTGGTAAAAAAGACCGGCGCCGCCGACGCCAAGTACTTCCTAAAGCTCGCCCGCGAGGCGAAGGCCTACGGCCTCGCGGCTGCCCGCGCCTTCTTCCGCGGGGTCGCGGCCTACGAGCGGGGCGAGCTCGAGGCCGCCCGGGCCGCCTTCGAGGAAGCGGTGCGGGAAAATCCCCAATACGCCAAGGCCTGGAAGTGGCTCGGCCGGGTGCACTACGAGGCCGGTCGCTTTAAGGAAGCCGCAAAGGCCTACGAGCAGGCCCTCGCGCTCAACCCCGAGGACGCCCAGGCCAAGTACTTCTACCGTCTGGCAAAGCGCGCCGCCGGCGAGTAGCTAGACCCAGCTCACGGCGCCAAAGGTGTCCTCCCTTTTGGGGCTCGTCGAGAACATCACCACGGGGACGCCGGCGAGCGCCTCTACCCTTTGGATGAAGCGAAGCAGGTTCTCCGGGAGATCCTCGCGGCGCCGGATACCGGAAAGCGGTCCCCACCCGGGAAGCTCCTCGTAGACCACGGTGCCGTCCTCCCGGTGCTCCACCGCGATCTTGACGGCCTCAAACCCCGAGAGCACGTCGAGTTTGGTAAGCACGAGGCCATCGAGGCCGTTGATCTCGGCGGCGTAGCGGAGGAGCACCCCATCGAGCCAGCCCACCCGCCGTGGGCGGCCGGTGGTCACCCCGTACTCCCCGCCCCTCTCCCGGAGCTCCTCGGCGAGGGGGCCGGTGATCTCGGTGGGGAAGGGGCCGTTCCCCACCCGGGTGGTGTAGGCCTTGG
>JALSJG010000069.1 GCA_026989475.1 Thermaceae bacterium
TCTTCGAGAAGAAGGGCTACCCGCCGGAAAGCGTCAAGCTCGGGGTGGGGCCGGTGATCGAGCACGGCTTCTACTACGACATCGACGCCCCCGAGCCGATCTCCGACGCCGACCTTCCCGAGATCGAGAAGATCATGCGGGAGATCCTGAAGCGGGACCTCCCCCTAAGGCGCTACGAGCTCCCCCGCGAGGAGGCGATCCGGCGGTACGAGGGAGTAGACCCCTACAAGGTCGAACTGATCCAGGACATTCCCGAGGGGGAACCCATCAGCTTCTACGAGCAGGAGGGGTTCACCGACCTCTGCCGCGGCCCCCACGTGCCCAAGACCGGGATGATCCCGCCCCACTTCAAGCTCACCCACGTCGCCGGAGCCTACTTCAAGGGGGACGCAAGCCGGCCCCAGATGCAACGGGTCTACGGGGTCGCGTTCCGTTCCAGGGAGGAGCTCAAGGACTACCTCTGGCGGCTCGAGGAGGCGAAAAAGCGCGACCACCGGAGGCTTGGGCGGGAGCTCGAGCTCTTCTTGATCGACCCCATGGTGGGCAAGGGGCTCGTCCTCTGGCTGCCGAAGGGAAACATCATCCGGGAAGAGCTCATCCGCTTCATGCGGGAGGAGCAGCAAAAGCGGGGCTACCAGCTCGTCACCACCCCCCACATCGGGAGCCTCGAGCTCTACAAGACCTCGGGCCACTACCCCTACTACGCCGAGAGCCAGTTCCCGCCGATGGAGCTCGAGGACGAAGCCTACCTCCTAAAGCCGATGAACTGCCCCCACCACGTGCGCATCTACGCCGCGAAAAAGCGCTCCTACCGCGAACTTCCCCTGCGCCTCGCCGAGTTCGGCACCGTCTACCGCTTTGAGCAGTCCGGCGAGCTCCACGGCCTCACGCGGGTGCGCGGCTTTACCCAGGACGACGCCCACATCTTCTGCACCCCGGAACAGGTCAAGGACGAGTTCAAGAAGGTCATCGAGCTCACTCTTTTCGTCTTCGACACCCTGGGCCTCAAGGACTTCCGGGCGCGCATCGGCACCCGCGATCCGAACTCCAACAAATACGTCGGCGACGACGCCCACTGGGCCCTGGCCGAGCGCCAGATCCAGGAGGCGGCGAGCGAGATGGGCCTCGACTACACCGTCGAGGAGGGCGACGCCGCCTTTTACGGCCCCAAGCTCGACTTCGTGGTCAGGGACGCCCTCGGCCGCGAGTGGCAACTTGGCACCATCCAGGTGGACTACAACCTCCCCGAGCGCTTCGACATCACCTACACCGGGCCCGACGGCGCGCCCCACCGCCCGGTGATGATCCACCGCGCCCCCTTCGGCTCGATCGAGCGCTTCCTGGGCATCTTGATCGAGCACTTCGCCGGCGAGTTCCCCCTTTGGCTCGCGCCGGTGCAGGTCGCGATCGTGCCCATCACCGACCGCCACCACGAATACGCCGAAAAGGTGGGCGGGGCGCTTTCCGCCGCCGGCCTCCGCGCCGAGGTGGACCGGCGGCCCGAGCGGATGCAGGCCAAGATCCGGGACTGGGAGAAGCAAAAGGTCCCGGTGATCCTGGTGGTCGGCGACCGCGAGGCCGAGGAGAACACGGTGGCGGTCCGCGACCGGCGGAAGAAGGCGCGCTACACCGCGCCCCTCGAGGCGGTCGTCGCCGACCTCGCGGAGCGGGTCCGCGGGCGTAGGCTGGAGTAATGCGGGCCCGTTCCACCCTCTTTACCCTGTTCGCCGAGTTCCTCTGGCCCGAGGGCCGGGCCCCGGTGGCCCTCTTGGTGCGCTGGATGAAGGCGCTCGGCTTCTCCGAGCCGGCGGTACGGGCGGCGGTCTCCCGGAGCGCGGCGCGGGGCTGGCTGATCCGCGAGCCCGGCCGGGCCGCGGTCTACCGGCTCTCGGACCGGGTGCGCTGGCAGGTGGCCCAGGTCCGTAGCCGCCTGTATGACCCCGAGGCCCCCTGGGACGGGCGGCTCCGGGTCCTTTTGCACCACGTGCCGGAGGACCGCCGGGGCGACCGCGACCGGTTCCGCAAGGAGCTCATCCTCCTGGGCTTTGGGACCCCCTACCCCGGGGTCTGGATCCACCCGGGCCCGAGGCTCGAGGCCGCCCGCGAGCTGGTGGGGTTCTATGGGCTCGAGCACTACGTCGAGCTCTTCCTCGCCGAGCGCCGCTCGCTCCAGCCGCTCTCCGACCTTTTGGAAAAAAGCTACGCGCTTCGCGAGGCCGAGGCCGTCCACCGGGCGTTTTTGAAGCAGGAATGGCCCGTCCCCGAGGAGCCCGAGGCCGCCTTCAAGCGCCTCGTGCGCCTGGTGCACGAGCGCAGGAAAACGCTTTTCGTCGACCCCGGCCTGCCCCCGGACCTCCTTCCTAGTGACTGGCCAGGCGGGCCGGCGCGGGAACGCTTCCTCTCGCTGCGCCGGGCCCTCTGGCAAAAGGCCTCCCCCTTTGCCAGGACGGGTTAGGGCCTAGCTCGCTCCGGTGTGCGATTGACGCCGGCGCAAAGCGCGCGTTAGGCTCGGGGCGTGCCGAAAGGAGGGGCCCGCCCAGCGGCGACGCCGCGGGAGCCCCGCGCGAGCACGTAGCAACCGGGGGCTCGTGCCCGAAGCGGCGTGCCCTTGCCGGCGATCACGACGGGATCGCGTGCGCTCGCGCCGGGCCAGGGGAGGGGCCGGAGCGGGGGTGCCCGGGATGGGGGAACGAAGGGGCAAGGCGATCAAGGGGCGCGGCTTCGCGAAACCGGGCCCGAGGGGGATTGAGATGCGAGAGATCTCCTACGCTTACGGAAAAAACCATTACCGCGAGGATCCCGAGCTCCGCGCCAGCCTCGCCGCGTTCTGGCGGGAGGCCGGGGAGGCGGAGGAGGAGCTCACCGACTGGGGCGACTTCATGGGCCGGGAAGTCTACGCCGCCGCCTACCACATCGACCGGGACGCCGGCCCCGTGCTGGTCATGCACGACCTGGACGGGAACCGGGTGGACCGGGTACGGCTTTCCCCGGCCCAGGAGGCGATCTTGAAAAAGCTCCGGCCCATCGTGCGCCCTCCCTACGAGGGGGGACGCTGGCAACACCACTTCGCCCTGGGCTACCTCCTCGCCGATCCCGGGCTTTACTGCATCCTGACCATCACCCACCAGGTCGCCTACCCCATCCACAAGTACGCCCCCGAGCTCGGGTCGTGGAAGCAGGAAGTGCTCTACGGCGAGGCCTATGGCGCCACCTGGATGACCGAGATCCAAGGGGGGAGCGATCTCGGGGCCAACCGAACCGTAGCCCGTCGGGAAGGCGAGGTATGGCGACTGTCCGGGGGCGACAAGTACTTCGCCTCGGGCGCGGGACTCGCCGACGTGGCGATCGTCACCGCCCGTCCGATCGGTGCTCCCGCGGGTCCCAAGGGCCTCGCCCTGTTTCTGGTCCCGAGGCGGGATCGAGGTGGGAAGCTAAACTATCGCGTCCGCCGGCTCAAGGAAAAAAGCGGAACCCGGGCGGTGCCCACCGGGGAAGTGGAGCTCGAGGATAGCGAGGCCTACCTGATCGGCGAGGCCCGCCACGGGATCTACTACACCCTGGAGACCCTCACCGTCTCCCGGCTGGCGAACGCCGTGGCCGCCATGGGCATCGCCGCCAAGGCGGTGCTCGAGGCGCGCGAGCGCGTTCGACGCCGCCGGGCCTTCGGTCGGCCCCTGCTCGACCTGCCCCTCGTTCGCCGGGACCTCCTCGAGCTCACCCTCCGGCAGGCCGGCGGGCTGGCCCTCGCCTTTGCGGCGGTGAAAGCCTTCGACGAGGCCTGGCAGCAAACGCCCCCCTACGGGCAGGAGTACCACTACGCCCGCTTCCTCTCCCACCTGGCCAAAAACCGCACCGCCGACCACGCCGCCGAGATCACCCGGCTGGCCATGGAGCTCTTCGGGGGGCTGGGTTTTCTGGAGGAGTACGCGGTAGCCCGCTGGCACCGGGAGGCGCTCATCACCCCCATCTGGGAAGGCCCGAGCAACGTCCAGGCACTGGACATGCTGGAAGCCATGCATAAAAAGCGAGCCCACGAGCCCTTCATCGCCCTCCTCGAGGAGCGGCTGGCCTCCCGCGACGAACCGGCGGCGGCGCTCGCCCTCCAGACCGCCCGCGAAACCCTGGCCCTGCTCGCCGAAAGCGACCCCGAAACCGCCGCGTTCGTCGCGAAGGACGCGCTCACCCGCCTGGCGGACGCGCTTACCGTAGCCCTGCTCCTGGGCATGGAAACCGCTGGGGGACCTCGCTACCGCCGGATCGCGGAGCTCTACGCCATCCGTTTCCTGGCCGGGCAGCCCTATCCGGGCTGGGCCCTGAACGACGGGGAACTCCTCCACCCAGAGACGGTGCGTCCCTAACCGGAACAAAAGAACCGGGTACCCGTCGCAAACCCCGCCCTGGCCGGAAGCTTCAAGCGCCCTCGCCGTCGGGGCGCCAGCGGAGTACCGGCCGCCGGTTCGCCTTGACCTCGTCGAGGCGGCGGACCGGCGTGGTGTAGGGGGCGCCCTGGATCCACTCGGGGTCTTTCTGCCCCCGCTCGGCGATCCGCCCGAGCGCCTCGGCGAAGGCCTCCAGCGTCTCCTTGGACTCGGTCTCGGTGGG
>JALSJG010000070.1 GCA_026989475.1 Thermaceae bacterium
ATGGAGTCGGGGGCCAAGGGGGCCAAGGTGATCGTCTCCGGCCGTATCGGCGGGGCGGAGCAGGCCCGCACCGAGTGGGCCGCCGACGGCCGGGTGCCGCTCCACACGCTAAGGGCCAACATCGACTACGGGTTTGCCCTGGCCAAGACCACCTACGGCGTGCTCGGGGTCAAGGCCTACGTCTTTTTGGGCGAGATCATCGGCGAGCGGCCGGCGGCCCGGGCGGCGAAGGCCAAGGAGGAGCGTCCGCGGCGCCGCCGTCCCACCGTGCGCCGCCGGGTGAAGAAGGAGGAATCCGGCGATGCTAATGCCTAAGCGGGTCAAGTACCGCAAGCAGCAGCGCGGCCGGATGAAGGGCGCGACCAAGGGCGGGCACTACGTCGCCTTCGGCGACTACGGCTTGATGGCGCTCGAGCCCGCTTGGGTCACCGCCCAGCAGATCGAGGCCGCGCGGGTGGCGATGGTCCGCCACTTCCGGCGCGGGGGCAAGATCTTCATCCGCATCTTCCCCGACAAGCCCTACACCAAAAAGCCCCTCGAGGTCCGGATGGGTAAGGGTAAGGGCAACGTCGAGGGCTGGGTGGCGGTGGTCAAGCCCGGCCGGATCATGTTTGAGGTCGCCGGGGTTAGCGAGGAGGCCGCGCTCGAGGCCTTCCGGATCGCCTCCCACAAGCTTCCGATCAAGACCAAGGTGGTGAAGCGCGATGCCTACGATGAAGCCCAGTGAGATCCGCAACATGACCCCGGAGGAGATTCGAAAGAAGGTCGAGGAGAAGAAGCGCGAGCTCATGGATCTCCGCTTCCAGGCCTCGATCGGCAAGCTCTCGAAGAACCACCTGATCCGCCAGACCAAGCGCGAGATCGCCCGGCTCCTCACCATCCTCCGGGAGAAGGAACTGGGGATCGGAGGGTAAGCGATGCCGAAGAAAGTGCTATCCGGCGTGGTCGTGAGCGACAAGATGGACAAGACCGTCTCGGTCTTGGTCGAGCGCCAGTTCCCCCACCCGCTCTACGGCAAGGTGGTCCGGCGCTCGAAGAAGTACCTCGCTCACGACGAGGAGAACGCCTACAAGGTAGGGGACGTCGTCGAGATCGTCGAGTCCCGGCCCATCTCGAAGCGGAAGCGCTGGCGGGTCGTCCGCCGGCTCGAGGAGGGCCGGATGGACCTCGTGGAGCGCTACTTCCTGCGCAAGAAGCGGGGTGAGTGATGGTTCAGCAGGAGTCGATGCTCGAAGTCGCCGACAACACCGGGGCCCGCAAGATCCTGGTGATCCGGGTGCTCGGGGGGTCGGGGCGGAAGTACGCGAGCGTCGGGGACGTGGTGGTGGCCACCGTCAAGGAGGCGATTCCCCGCGGCCAGGTCAAGGAGGGGGACGTGGTCCGGGCGGTGGTGGTGCGCACCAAGAAGGAGGTCAAGCGCCCCGACGGCTCTGCGATCCGCTTCGACGACAACGCCGCCGTGATCATCAACAACCAGGGCGAACCCCGCGGGACCCGCGTCTTCGGCCCGGTGGCCCGTGAGCTCAGGGACAAGAAGTTCATGAAGATCGTCTCCCTGGCCCCGGAGGTGCTTTAGATGCAGGCGAGGATTCGGCACGTTAAAAAGGGCGACACCGTGGTCGTCGTCTCCGGCAAGTACAAGGGGAAGACCGGCCGGGTGATCGCGGTCTACCCGAAGAAGTTCCGGGTGCTGGTCGAGGGTGTCAACATCGTCAAGAAGGCGGTGCGGGCGACCCCGGACAACCCCCAGGGCGGCTTCAAGGAGATGGAGGCCCCGATCCACGCCGCCAAGGTGCGGGTGGTCTGCCCCCAGTGCGGCCGGCCGGTCCGGGTCAAGCGCAAGATCCTCGAGGACGGCACCAAGGTGCGCATCTGCAACCACTGCGGCGCCGCGCTGGACTCGTGAGGTGAAGGATGCCACTGGACGTTAAGCTCAAGAAAAAGTACGAGGAAGAGGTTCGCCCGGAGCTCATCAAGCGCTTTGGGTACAAGAACATCTGGGAGGTGCCCCGGCTTGAGAAGGTGGTGATCAACCAGGGGCTCGGCGAGGCCAAGGAGGACGTGCGCATCCTGGAAAAGGCCGCGAAGGAGCTCGCCCTGATCACCGGCCAGAAGCCGATCGTCACCCGGGCCAAGAAGTCGATCTCCAACTTCCGGCTCCGGAAGGGCATGCCCATCGGGCTCAAGGTGACCCTACGGCGCGACCGGATGTGGATCTTCCTGGAAAAGCTCCTGAACGTGGCGCTTCCGCGCCGGCGCGACTTCCGCGGCATCGACCCGAACTCGTTCGACGGCCGGGGCAACTACAACCTGGGGATCCGGGAACAGCTGATCTTCCCCGAGATTACCTACGACATGGTGGATCAGACCCGCGGGATGGACATCGCGATCGTGACCACCGCCGAAACCGACGAGGAGGCGAGGGCGCTTTTAGAGCTCCTCGGGTTCCCCTTCAGGAAGCAATAGGAGACGAGATGGCGAGGAAAGCACTCATCGAAAAGGCCAAGAGGAAGCCCAAGTTCAAGGTTCGGGCCTACACCCGTTGCAGCCGCTGCGGCCGCGCCCGGGCGGTCTACCGCTACTTCGGGCTCTGCCGCATCTGCATCCGCGAACTGGCCCATAAAGGGCAGCTTCCGGGAGTGAAAAAGGCCAGCTGGTAGCGGGAGCGGTCGAGGGGTTTCCCTCGAGACCGACCGCGCGTGAGGCGGAAAAAAGGAGAAGGATATGCTGACCGACCCGATCGCGGACATGCTGACGAGGATCCGGAACGCCACCATGGTCTACAAGGACGAGGTGGACGTTCCCGCCTCCAAGTTCAAGGAGGAGATCCTCAAGATCCTGGCCCAGGAGGGCTACATCAAGGGTTACGAGCGGGTGGAGAAGGAGGGCAAGCCCTACCTCCGGGTCTTTTTGAAGTACGGCTCGGTGGTAAAGACCCCAAGGGGTCGTCGCCCGGAGCAGGTGATCAAGGCGATCCGTCGGGTCTCGAAGCCGGGCCGCCGGGTCTACGTCTCGGCCCGGGAGGTCCCGGTGGTGAAGAAGGGGCTAGGGATCGCGATCCTCTCCACCTCCAAGGGGGTCATGACCGACCGTGAGGCCCGCCGCCAGGGGATCGGTGGCGAGGTGATCTGCGAGGTGTGGTGAGATGAGCCGGATCGGCAGAAAGCCCATCACCCTGCCCCAAGGGGTCAGCGTCGAGGTCGAGCCCGGCCTGGTGCGGGTCAAGGGGCCGAAGGGCGCCCTCGAGGTCGCGGTGGACCCTGAGATGAAGGTCGTGGTCGAGGACGGGGTGGTCCGGGTCGAGCGCCCCAGCGACGCCCGCCGCCACCGCGCGCTCCACGGCCTCACCCGCACGCTGATCGCGAACGCGGTGATCGGGGTCACCGAGGGGTACACCAAGGAGCTCGAGATCAAGGGGATCGGCTACCGCGCCAAGATGAGCGGGAACAAGCTCGAGCTCAGCGTGGGCTTTTCCCACCCGGTGATCTTCGAGCCCCCGGAGGGGGTCAAGGTCGAGGTACCCGAGCCCACCCGGATCCGGGTCTCGGGGATCGACAAGCAGCAGGTCGGCCAGGTGGCCGCCAACATCCGCGCCATCCGGCCGCCCGACGCCTACAAGGGCAAGGGCATCCGCTACGTCGGCGAGGTGGTGCGTCTCAAGCCCGGTAAGGCCGGGACCACCAAGTAGGGGGAGCGATGGCACGTCTTTCCGCGTTTGAGCGTCGCAAGTTCCGCACCCGCAACAAGGTCAAGCGGGCCGCGAAGGGCAAGCCCCGGCTCTCGGTTTTCCGGAGCCTGAAGCACATCTACGCCCAGATCATCGACGACGAGAAGGGGGTCACCCTGGTCGCGAGCTCGAGCCTTCAGCTCAAGCTCACCGGCCGCAAGACCGACGTGGCCCGCGAGGTCGGCAAGGACTTGGCGAAGCGTGCCCTCGAGAAGGGGATCACCGAGGTGGTCTTCGACCGGGGGCCCTACAAGTACCACGGCCGGGTCAAGGCCCTGGCCGAGGGGGCCCGCGAGGGGGGCCTCAAGTTCTAGGGGGGAAGCATGCCCGAGACCGACTTTGAAGAGAAGATGATCATGATCCGCCGCACCGCCAAGACCTACCAGGGCGGCCGCCGGTTTCGCTTCGGCGCCCTGGCGGTGGTCGGAGACCGGCAGGGACGGGTCGGCGTGGGACTGGGTAAGGCCAAGGAGGTGCCGCTCGCGGTCCAGAAGGCGCAGGCGATCGCCCGCAAGAACCTGATCGAGGTGCCGATCGAAAACGGCACCATCCCCCACGAGATCGAGGTCGAGTACGGTGCCACCAAGATCATCCTGCGCCCCGCGGCTCCGGGTACCGGCGTGATCGCCGGGGCGGTACCCCGCGCCATCCTCGAGCTCGCCGGCTACACCAACATCCTCACCAAGGAGCTCGGCAGCCGGAACCCGATCAACGTCGCCTACGCCACCATCGAGGCCCTGAAGCAGCTCCGCACCTGGGACGAGG
>JALSJG010000071.1 GCA_026989475.1 Thermaceae bacterium
AAAAGCTCCGCCGCTGGTTCGACGACTACGAGGAGGAGGCGGCGAGACTCCTTGAGACCGGGCTCGTCTACCCCGGCTACGAGTTCGTGATGAAGGCCTCCCACACCTTCAACCTGCTCGACGCCCGCGGGGCCCTTTCCCACGCCGAACGCCAGGCCTACGTGCAGCGGGTGCGCCGGCTCGCCGAGCGGGCCGCCCGGGCCTACCTCGAGAAGTTCGAGGAGGAGCGCCGTGAAGCTCTTGCTTGAGATCGGCACCGAAGAACTGCCCGCTTGGTACGTGCCTGAGGGCGAGGCCGCCCTCGGGAAAGCGCTCGCCGACGCCTTGACCCGCGCCCGCGTCGCCTTCGAGCAGATCGAGACCTTCGCCACCCCCCGCCGGGTCGCGGCGCGGGTCTCGGGGCTTGCCGAACGCCAGGCGCGGCTCGAGGAGGAGCGAAAGGGCCCGCCGGCCTCCGCCGCCTTCCGGGAGGGAAAGCCCACGCCGGCGGCCACGGGTTTCGCGAAGAGCGTGGGCGTGCCGGTGGAGGCCCTCTTCGTCAGGGAAACGGGCCGCGGCCCCTACGTCTTCGCCCGGGTGGTGGACGAGGGCCGCCCCACCCGTGAGGTTCTGCCCGGGCTGCTCTCCCGGGTCGTCGCCGGCCTGCCCGCCGAGCGCAGGATGCGCTGGGGCAAGGGCGAGGGCCCCTTCGTGCGGCCGGTGCGCTGGCTGGTCGCGCTCCTTGACGGCGAGGTCCTGCCCGTGGGCGCCTTCGGCCTGATCGCCGGAAACCGCACCCTGGGCCACCGGCTCCTCGCCCCCCAAACCTTCGAGATCTCGGCCCCGGAGGCCTACGAGGAGGTACTGAGCCGGGCCAAGGTCGTCCCCCGCCGCGAAACCCGAAAGGAGCGCATCGTCTTCGAGGCCAGCACCCTGGCGACCAGCGAAGGCCTGGAGGCGGTGCTCCCCGAGGCGCTCCTCGAGGAGGTCACCGACCTCGTGGAGTGGCCGGTGGCGGTGATGGGCACGTTCGACGAGGGCTACCTCGAGCTCCCCGACGAGGTGCTCGCCACCGTGATGATCCACCACCAGCGCTTCTTCCCGGTGAAGCACCCGGGCGGGCGCCTCGCGCCGCGCTTCGTCGGGATTAGCAACAACGAAGCGGACCTCGCCCTGATCCGAGAAGGCTACGAGGGGGTCTTAAAGGGGCGCCTGGACGACGCCGTCTTCTTCTGGCGCGCAGACCGCAAGAAACCCCTGAAGGTCCACCGCGAGGGGCTAAAAGGCATGGTCTTCGCCAAGGGCCTGGGGACGATGTGGGATAAGGCCCTGCGGGTGGCGAAGGCCGCCCTTTTGCTTGCCCCCGAGACCCCGGCGGACCCCACGCTCGTCGAGGAGGCCGGGGAGCTCGTCTTCGCCGACCTCGCCACCCAGATAGTCTACGAGTTCCCGGAGCTCGAGGGTACGATGGCGAAACGCTACGCCCTCGCCGAGGGCTACCCCGAGCCCCTCGCCCAGGCCCTCGAGGACGCCCCCCGCCCCGAAGGGGCCACCGGCCCCCTGCCAAAGACCCACGAGGGCGCGGTGCTCGCGATCGCCGACAAGGCCGACACCCTGCTCGGCTTTTTCCAACTCGGGAAGCGCCCGAAGGGCTCGGCCGACCCCTTCGGCCTCCGCCGCGCCGCTTTCGCTATGGTGCGGGTGCTCGGGGCCCAGGGCTATCCGCTCGCGCTTTCCCGGGTCTTCGAGGCCGCCGGAGAAGCCTATCGGGATCACGGGCTCGAGCTCACCGAAAAAGCCCGCGCCGAGGCCGAGGCCTTCACCTGGGAGCGGCTTGAAAACCTTCTAGTCGCCGCCGGCCTTCCGGTCCAAAGCATCCGCGCCGCCCGGGCGGCGAGCGCCACCGTCTACGGGGTCATGCTCCGGGCCTACCTGCTCCGCCTTTTGATGCACGACCCCCGCTTTACCGACCTCTTCCTGCTCTATAAGCGCGCCGCCAACCTCGCCCGGGAAGCCGGCACGGACGCCCGGCCCGACCCCGACCGTCTCCAGGAACCCGAAGAAAAGGCGCTATTTGCCGCCCTGCCCCAGGTCGAGGCCGCCACCGAGCGCTTGCTCGAGCTCGGCGCCGAGCTCCTCCCGCCCTGGGACCCGGCCGCCCCCCTCCCTCCCGCCCCCTCCGAACGCCTCGCCGAGGTCCTCGCCAAGCTCGCCGCCTTCAAGGACACCCTCGACGCCTTCCTCGATCGGGTCTTGGTCATGGTCGAGGACGAGGCCTTGAGGAAAAGCCGCCTCGGGCTTCTCGCCGCGGTCCGCGACGCACTTCGGAAGCTCGGGGCGCTGGAGGAAATCGGAGGATAAAAGCCTGTAGCTTGTGGCTTGTAGGTTTTTGTCCACAAGCTACGGGCTATGCGTCATTTGCATAACTTTTCATGTAGTGCTAGCCTCGTGCCATGAGGGTTGCCGTCGTAGGCGCAACTGGGGCCGTCGGCCGTGAGATCCTGAAGGTCTTTGAGCAAAAAGACTTCCCGCTTTCCGAACTCAGGCTCTACGCGAGCCCCCGCTCGGCGGGGACGAAGCTCCCCTTTAAGGGCGAGGAGATCCCGGTCGAGGTCCTCCCCGAGGGGCCGCTTCCGGTGGACATCGTGCTCGCGAGCGCGGGCGGAAGCCTTTCCAAAAAGCTCGCCCCCGTCTGGGCCGAGGGCGGCGCGCTCGTCATCGATAACTCCTCGGCCTGGCGCTACGACCCCGAGGTCCCCCTGGTCATCCCCCAGATCAACCCCGAGGCCGCCAGAAAGCACAAGGGCATCATCGCGAACCCCAACTGCACCACCGCCATCCTGGCGATGGCGCTATGGCCCTTGCACCGGGCCTTCCGGGCCACCCACGTGGTGGTCTCCACCTATCAGGCGGCCTCGGGCGCCGGGGCCGGGGGCATGCAGGAGCTCCTGGGGGGAACCCGTGCCTTCCTCGAGGGGAAAAAGCCCGAGGCCAAGGTCTTCCAACACCCCCTCCCCTTCAACGTCATCCCCCACATCGATCGCTTTTTGGAAAACGACTACACCCGCGAGGAGATGAAGGTGGTCTGGGAGACCCAGAAAATCTTCGACGCCCCCGAGATGAAGATCAGCACGACGGCGGTGCGGATCCCCACCCTCCGCGCCCACGCCGAGGCCGCCACCGTCCTCTTCGAACGGCCGGTGACCCCGGAAGCCGCCCGCGAGGTGCTGGAAAAGGCCCCCGGCGTCCAGGTGGTGGACGAGCCCGAGAAAAACCGCTACCCCATGCCCCTCACCGCCACCGGGAAGTGGGAGGTCGAGGTCGGACGCATCCGCAAGAACCTCGCCTTCGAGAACGCGCTCGACTTCTTCGTCGTGGGCGACCAGCTCCTGAGGGGCGCGGCGTTGAACGCGGTCGAGATCGCCGAGCTCTTCCTTTGAATAAGCGGCCAGGCCTACTCGCGCTGGCACGGGGAACGGTGCTGCAACCACCGGGTGAGCCTTCTTCCATCCCCCCTCGCCGGATTCCCGGGATGCACGGCGACGACGTCACCCAAGAACAAGCGGACCTTAGCCGGACGCGCCCAAACCTCCACCCGGCGGGCCCAACCGTTTGCAGCGAGCCCCGCTCGCCCTCCCCCGTGGGGCCCAACGCCGGCAAGCCGGTTGAAGTCGCGGGTTTCGCCCCCCGCCTCCGCGAGGGCGTATCATGGGTGGATGAGCAAGGTGTATAAGAAGATCACCCTGGTGGGCACGAGCCCCGACGGCATCGGCCCCGCGGTAAAGAGTGCGATCAAGCGGGCC
Organism: Thermaceae bacterium; assembly: GCA_026989475.1. Lineage (GTDB taxonomy): Bacteria > Deinococcota > Deinococci > Deinococcales > Marinithermaceae > WFXV01. The sequence continues at coordinate 3,783 of JALSJG010000071.1, forward strand.
TCGGAGACCCTCCGCCACCTCGACTGGTTCGAGATCAAGGAGGTCCGGGGCCGGATCGAAAACGGCGAGGTCGCCGAGTTCCAGGTGGTGCTCGAGGTCGGCTTCCGCCTCGAGGGCGAGGCCGACTAAAAGCGGGGGTTCGTCACTGGAAGGGGGCGTGCCGCCCCCTTATCCTTTTCGTCGTGGATCCCGTCGCAAAACCCTGGTACATTCTCGAGGACGAAAAACGCCCCGGCGAGCACCTCACCCTAACCGCGGGCGATACCAAGTACGTGCTGGCATGGACCCAGGAGGCCGCGGCCGCCGCCTTCGTACTGGGAAACCCCGCGGCCCGGGGACTTGTTCCCAGCAAACTGGACACCCCCGCGCTCAAGGCGACCTTCCTCGAGGCCGCCCGGCGCCTTGGCGCCACCCACGTGCTCTTCGACTACCAGCCCGGCCTTCACCAGGCCCCGGCGGCCCCGATCGAGGCCCTGGAGCAGGCGCTCACCCCTTCCGACCCCCAAAGGAAAGACCCCACCTGACCCGCGATCACGAGCAGAACCGCCCGCGAAGCGAGGGCGCCCCTCGATCCTCCGGCTTCATCCGACGGAGGCCGCGGGGTCGTAGACCTTGAGCTCGGGGAAGTAACGCTCGAAGAACCCTCCCTCGAACGTCGC
>JALSJG010000072.1 GCA_026989475.1 Thermaceae bacterium
AACCAAGAGAGGAGGAAGGCGGCGGCCACGCTCATCGTTGCACCTCCAGCTCGGCGTCAAGGGCGAGCACCCGGCCGGTGGGGAGAAGAAGCCAGACCCCGGACGCGTCCACCGCCAGGTCGGAAAACCTCCCCTTGCGCATGCCGATCCGAAGCCCGCTCGGGGTGTAGGCGACCACCCCGGTCTCGGTGAGCAGGTAGAGGTACTCAGATAGTTCCGCCTTCAAAAAGGGAGGAATCGGAAAGCGCTCGCCGTTTAAAAAGCGCGCCTCTTTTCCCAGGAAGGCGACCCGCTCCCGGTCGGCCACCACCGCCCGGAACGCCCCGGAAAAAAGGCGTTCGTCGTCTCGGTAAGCGTTCCCGTCGGTCCAGTAGATCCGGTTCCCCTGACGGCGAGCGTCCCGGGCAGGGTAGGGGAAAAAGCCCACCCCCGGGGCGAAGACCCCCTCGGCCGTGCCCACCACCGGCTCCGGCCGGGCGTGGAGGAAGCGAGGTACGCCGGGGAGGTCGTGGCGCTCGACCAGCTCGCCGCCTTCGAGTACGTCGAGCTCGTAAGGGTAGGCGAGGTAGAGCCGGGAACCTGCTCGGCCCGCGAGAATCGGCGGCCCTGGTAAGGGAAAGCCCGCCTCGATCTCCGCCCAGGCCCCCACGATCCGGCCTCCCGGCACGAGCAAAACCGGTCCTGGTTCGCCCGGCCTTGGGGCGCAGGCGGAAAGCAAGAGGAGCAGGGCGAAAAGCCCCCTAGCCATCGAAGACCTCCAAAAGCGCCTCAAAGCCGAGCGCCCGCGAGGCCTTGAGATAGACCGTGTCCCCGGGGCGAAGAAGGGCGCGGAGCTTGGCCCGGGCCTCCTCGAGGCTGGCTGCCGCCTCGCCGCCGGTCGCCTGGGCCATGAGCTCGGCATAGGCTCCGACGAAGAGCACCCGGTCGGCGACCCGGGCGGCCTCTACTGCCGCCTCCCGGTGGTATTCGGCGGCTCGGGTCCCGAGCTCCTTCATCTCGCCGATTACCGCGAGCTTTCGCCCCGGTTGCCGGGCGAGGATCTCGAGCCCCGCCCGGACCGAAGCTGGGTTCGCGTTGTAGGCGTCGAAAAGCACTCGGTAAGGGCCGATCTTCCTAAGTTCCATGCGCCCCGGGGGAAGCTTGAGCTCGGCGAGCCGGTCTGCCACCTCGGCCACCGACCGCCCCAGGAGCTCGGCCACCGCCAGCGCCGCCAGCGCCGCCAGCGCCACCCCTCGGCCGGGGTAGGCGAGCCGCACCCGAAGGCTTTGGTAGGAAAACGCGGTCCCTTCCGGGCCGAGGTGGAGGTCCCGTCCCCAAAACCGGGCCCCTTCCGCGAACCCGTAGGTCATGACCTTTAGGCCGAGACGCTCGGCGACGCCGTGTTCCGCCAGGGCAAGCGGGGCATGGCGGACGAGCTTGGTCTTCTCCCGGGCCACCGTCTCGAGGTCGCCGAGCCCCTCGAGGTGGGCCGGGGCCACCGCGGTCAGGACCCCGAGGTCGGGGTGGCTTAAGGCGAGCAGGTCATCCATCTCCCCGACCCGGTCGATGCCGAGCTCGACTACCGCTCCGGGTGCCTTCGTGAGCCGGAGAAAAAACCGCGCGAGCGCTGGAGGGGTGTTGAGGTTGCCCTCGGTGGCGGCGAGGCCGAGCCCCTGGGCGATCGCCTCCTTGGTGCTGGTTTTCCCCACGCTCCCGGTGACCCCGATCACCGGGCCGGTAAACCGGTCCCTGAGTCCCCGGCCAAGGAGCAGGAGGGCCCGGTAGGGGTCCGCCACCCGCACCGCCCGAGGGTGGAGCCGGTCGGTGAGCAAAAAGGCGGCCCCCTTCGAAGCCGCCTCCTCGAGGAAGGCGTTTCCGTGGGTGCGGGCCCCCGGAAGGGCGACGAAGGCCGCCCCTGGGGTCACCTGTCGGCTGTCCCAGACCAGGTCGCGGGCCGGCCGAGCCTCGGGGCCCACGGTCCCGCCGGTCTGGGCGGCCACCCAGGCGGGATCCAGCGTTTTTTGAGTATGTTGAGTCATATACACAACACACTCACCTGACGTCTAGCTTAGCACGCACCGGAGGCTCGCCCCATAGGCTCAAAAGCCCGGCCGCGAGCTCCCGGAAGACGGGGGCGGCGAGCTTCGACCCGTAGCGCTCCTTTGGGGGGACTTGGGGGTCGTAGAGGACCACGACCGCGGTGGCCCGGGGTTGGTCTGCCGGGATCAACCCGGCGAAGAGCGCCACCACCCGCTCGGGGTCGTAGCCGCCCCGGGTGGCGATCTGGGCGGTTCCGGTCTTGCCCGCGAGGCGGTAGCCGGGAAGCCGGGCCCGGGTAGCGAGCCGGCGCTCGAGCATGGCCCGCACCTCGCGGGCGGTGCGCTCAGAGAAGACCCGCACGCTCAACGCCGGGTCGTTGGCAAAAATCCAGGGGCGTTGGAAACGCCCGTCGGCAAGGGCGTTCGTCGCCGCCGCAAGGTGCAGGGGGGTCACCGCGAAACCCTGGCCGAAGGTGGCGTTCGCGTACTCCACCGGGCCCCATCGCTCCAGGCTGGGGAAGAGGGGTCGTGCGACCAGGCCGGCGAGGATCCTCCCATCGGCGAGATGGAGCTTTTCGAAGTAGCGGTAGAGGGTCGCTTTTGGAATGCGCTCCGCCAGAATGCTGATGCCTACGTTCGAGGAGTGCGCGAGGATCTCCTCGAGGGTCCACTCCTCGGTGGGGTGCCAGCGCCAGTCGCGCACCCTTCGGTCGGCGACCTTTCGCGCGGAGGGCACGGGGATCCGCTCACGCGGTGCGACCGCGCCCTCCTCCAGCAATACCGCCGCGGTCAGCGCCTTGACCGTCGAGCCCGGCTCGATCAAGTAGCGAAAGGCATAGTTGGCAAGGCGCGGGTCCTCGCCGGGATTCCCCCGCGGGCTTTGGGGGTCGAAGAAGGGGGCGTTAGCGGCGGCCAGCACCCGCCCTTCTCGGCCCAGCACCACCACCGCTCCCCAGCGGGCCCTCGCCCGCTCCATGCCGCGGGCGAGGGCCGCTTCGGCCAGGGCCTGGATCCGGGAGTCGAGGGTGAGCCAAACGTCCTCGCCCCGGGCCAGGGTGAGGTTGCGCAAGCCCTCGATGCCCGCAAGCCCGCGCCCGTAGCGGCCGCGCGCGCGCTCGGTGTAGCCCACGATCTGCCCCGCCAGGGTGCCCAGCGGGTAGCGGCGTTCGCCCCGGCGGGGGGATACCGCGAGCACCTGGCCGTCGGCAGTGAGGATGCGGCCGCGGGGCTTGGTGAGGGGGGGCGGGGACTCCGGCGCGGGGAAGAGCCCCCGGGGCGCGGCGAGGAGCTGGAGGGCGCCGTAGGCGAAGACCAAGGCCCAGCCGAGGACGAAGGCGCCGGCGACCCAGATCCGGCGGAGCCCGGCCCGGTTCACCGCGTCCACCTCCCCTCCGCGAGCGGCACGAAACCGGCGCGCCTTGCCCACTCGAGCACCCTCTTCGGGTTCTTGCGGGCGGCGAGCTCGGCCTCGAGCTCGGCCACCCGGGCCGCGAGCGCGGCGCGCTCGGCGCGGAGCTCGGCCAGCGCCCGCCTTTTCGCCTGGCCGTTCGCCCCTACCAGGGCCAAGAGCAGGAGCAGCCCCGCCAGCAAGAAGCCCCAGCGGAGCACCACCGCCCTCACCGGCGCACCCCCACCCGGAGCTTGGCGCTCCGCGCCCGGGGGTTTTGGGCCACCTCCTCGGGGCGCGGCACGACGGGCTTTTTGAAAAGCGGCTCGAACTCGGAGCTTTCCCTAAGGAAGCGTTTGACCTCGCGGTCATCGAGCGAGTGGAAGCTGATCACCGCGAGCCGGCCGCCGCTTCGGATCCGGCGCGCGCTTTCCGAAAGCAGCGCCCTTAGCGCCCCGAGCTCGTCGTTGACGTAGATCCTGAGGGCCTGGAAGGTTTTCCGGGCGGGGTGCCCGGCCCGCCGGTACCCCACCGCTTGACGCACCACCTCGGCGAGCTCGGTGGTGGTGGCAATGGGGCGTGCCCGCACGATCGCCCGGGCGATCCGGGCCGCCGCCGGCTCCTCGCCGAACTCCCGGAGGATCCGCGCGAGTTCGCCTTCGGAAAGGGTGTTCACCACCTCGGCGGCGCTCGGCCCCTCGCCCCCCATGCGCATGTCGAGGGGGCCCTCGTGGCGGTAGGAAAAACCCCTTTTGGGGTCGTCCAGGTGGTAGCTCGAGACCCCGAGATCGGCGAGAATACCATCTACTTGTTCGATGCCAAGTCCTTCTAAGACCCGCCCGAGCTCGCGGAAGTCGGCCTTGACGAGGGTGAGATGGGGCTCCTTGGCAAAGCGGGCCCGGCCCCGGGCGATCGCCTCGGGGTCCTTGTCCAGCGCGATCACCCGCGCCCCCGCGGCGAGAAGCGCCTCGGTGTGCCCGCCCCCGCCGAAGGTTGCGTCCACGAGCACCTTTCCCG
>JALSJG010000073.1 GCA_026989475.1 Thermaceae bacterium
GCCGCTTTAAGGCCTCGATGTGCCGGGCCTCCGCCTCGCGGATCGAGACGTAGGGCTCGACCTCGCCGAACTTCTCGATGACCGCGGTGTACATCGCGTAGGCCGCGTACTCGCCCTCGGGGCCGGTAAGGGCTTCGAGGATCGCCTCCTTCGCCTCTTCCGAGAGAGTCCCGGTAGTCCGGGGGGCCGCAAGGGCCAGTCCAAGAGCGCCAACTACCGCCAAGATCGTGAGGATGATCCGATTCCTTTTCATTTCCTTCCTCCTCTCGCCCTTCCGGGCTGGCTTCAGGGTGAGGGCGGCGGGCTGAAGGGAGGGGGAAGGAAGCTTGAAGGTTGCGTGAAGCTCGGGGGTCCGGTAGATTGGCCGGCGTACCGGGGAAGGGAGGCCTGTGATGCGGCTCGGATTTATTGTCCTGCACACCCCCGACGTGGCGGGGATGAAAGCCTTCTACCAGGGGCTCGGCCTCAAGGTGCACGCCGATTACGGCATGTGGGTCGAGTTCGAGACCGGCCCCGCCACCCTCGCCCTCCACCAGGCGGAAGACGGGGAGGCCACCCGGGGTGCGGGGATCTTCCTCGAGGTCGGGGACGTGGACGCGCTCTACCGGGAGCTAAAAGAAAAAGGCCTGGACGCCGATCCCCCCGAGGACCGCGAGTTCGGCTACCGCACCTTCCTCCTCAAGGACCCCCAGGGAAACCTCGTCGAGCTCGGCGAGCCGATGCGGCCGTGAGGATCGTCCAGGCCGGCCCCGACGCCTTCGCGCTCCGGCTACCGGAGATCCTCAGGCTCTACGCCGCCGAGTACCGGCTCGGACCCGAGGCCGCCCGGGAGCGGGCGGCGATCATGCGGCGTCACCTCGGGCGAAAGCGCTTTGCTGCTTTCTTTGCCCTGGAAGGGGATGATCTCCTGGGCTTTGCCTACGGCTACGCCGGCGGCCCCGGCGAGTACTGGTACAACCTCGTGCACCGGGCGATGCCGCCCCCGCTAAGGGAGGAGTGGCTGGGGGAGCACTTCGAGTTCGTCGAGCTCCTGGTAGCGCCCGCCGCCCGGGGCCGGGGTCTTGGCGGACGGCTCCACGACCGGCTGCTCGCCGGCCGGCCGGAGCCGGTGGCGCTCCTCACCGTGCGGGCAGACAACGACCCCGCGCTCGCGCTGTATCGGGCTCGGGGCTGGCGGGTCTTGCTCGAGGACTTCCGCTTTGCCCCGGGAGGCGAGCGGTTTTTCGTGATGGGAAAGCGCCTTTCTGGCGCGCGTCCCTAATCCGCTTCGGCCAGGATTCGCTCGGCCCAGGCGACGACCGGCGGGTCGAGGAAGCGGCCGTCCGGCAGTTTGGCGACCGCACGCCCCTCGGCCCGGGCCACTTTCCAGGCGGCGAGGATCGCCCGGGCCTCCTTTAGCTCTTCCTCGGTGGGGGCGAAGGCCCGCTTTACCGGCGCGATTTGCCTCGGGTGGAGGAGGGTCTTTCCGGCAAAGCCGAGCGCGCGCTCGTGGTGGGCTTCCTCCAAGAGGCCGGCTTCGTCCTCGAGGTAGGGCCAGACCCCGGCGATCGGGGGCGCGAGCCCGGCGGCCCGGCTCACGTTCACGAGCAGGCTCCGGGCAAAGAGCAGCGCCTCTTTTGTATGGCGGGCGCCGGCATCCTTCAGGTAGTCGAGGGTGCCGAAGATGAAGCGCTCGGGCCGGGCCCGGGCGATCTCGGAGAGGCTGAGCACCGCGTGGGCGCTTTCGATCATGGCGAGGAAGGGAAGCTCCGCCCGGCGCGCCCGCTCGAGCTCCCCCGGCGCCTCGACCTTGGGCAGCACCAGGGCGGCGACGTGGGGCAGGGGGAGGGCCTCGAGGTCCTCCTCGAAGAAGGGGCTCTCCGGGTGGTTGACCCGGAGCGTAACCCGGGGCCGGGGGGCGGCGTTCGCCAGCACCCGGGCGGTGGTCCTTCGGGCCTCGGCCTTTCTCTCCTCGGGGACGGCGTCCTCCCAGTCCACGATCACCGCGTCGGCCTCGCTTTGGAGGGCTTTTCTGAGCTTTCGCTCGTCGTGGCCGGGGACGAAGAGCCAGGTGTGCATACCCCTAGCCTACCCCGGGTGCTTTAGGTAAGAATAGGTTTTAAGTGCGTACGCTAGCAGGTTGCTTTTGGGGATGGAAGCAGGGCTGGCGTCGTGCGCTTGATCTCGAGGGGCGCGCGGGGCTTTGGGAGTACTGGTGCTTCAAGCTCGGCAACGCGCTCTTGGCAGGGCTTTATGCCTTTGTCGTGGACACCGGGCCGGATTTCCTGCTATACCCGCTCTACCCCTTTTATCTGGCGTGGGGGCTCGCGAGTTTCACGCTCCTCATCCGCCGCCTCCATGATTTGGGGCTCTCGGCCCTGGCGCTTTTGTTTTACCTAGTCCCCTTATTAAATTTAGTGCTCATGGCGATGGTGGCTTTTTTCCCCGGAGAGCGCGGGACGAACCCCTACGGTCCGCCGCCCCGTTTCCCGCAACCGGGCCCGGGCCGCGCTTAAAGGAGGACCCGCTTTCGACTCAAACGTGCCGGAGAGTCACACGAGGGCGCATGAGGCGCGGCGGGTTGCCCTTACGGGTCTCCGTTACGTCCAGGTGCATCGGGAGGAGGTGGAGGATAGCGTCGCGTATGTTGTGGGTTAATCCGGAGGTCTCAAGTGACGAAGGAGGAACTTCGCGGATTAACCAAAGAGGAGATCAGTCGGCGCATCCGGGAGGGCGTGAAGGCGATCATCGAGCAGGTGCTTGAGGAGGAGATGACCGAGCACTTGGCTGCGGGGTATCGCGAACGCACGCCAACCCGACGGGGTGAGCGAAACGGCCACTACACCCGGAACCTGATCACGCCGGTGGGCAAGGTCGAGCAGCTTCGCGTCCCCCGGGATCGAGAGGGAACCTTCCTCACCGAGGTCTTCGAGCGCTACAAGAGAATGACCGGGGAAGTGGAAGAGGCCGTCCTGGAGATGTACTTGCAAGGGGTTTCCACCCGTAAGATCGCAGCCATCACAGAGGGACTTTCTCGGATTCGCATCAGCAAGGACGCGGTTTCCCGGATCGCCCAGCGTCTGGAGGAGGAACTCTCCGCCTGGCGTGAACGGCCCCTGGGGCTTCTTTACCCCTACCTCTACCTGGACGCGAGCTATTTCAAGGTGAACTGGGGCGGGCGGGTGGTGGACCTGGCCCTAGTGGTGGCGGTTGGGGTGAATGAGGAAGGCTACCGTGAGGTGCTGGCGGTGGAGCCTGCGGGTGGGGAACGGAAGGAAGCCTGGAGGAATCTGCTTAAGGGGTTGATTGAACGCGGGCTCCGCGGGGTAAGGCTGGTGATCTCCGACGACCACCCTTCCATCCGCCAGGCGGTGATGGCCGAGCTTACCGGGGCGCGGTGGCAACGGTGCGTGGTGCACTTTGAGCGTAACGTTTTGGCCCACGTGCCGCAATCGGAGCGGAAGGTTGTGGCCGAGGATCTCAAGGAGGTTTTCTCGATGAAGCGGCGGAGCACCGCTGAGTCCCTGGCCCAGGCGTTCATCGAGCGCTATCGAGACCGGTTCAAACGGGCGGTGGAGGTGTTTGTCCAGGGTCTGGATGAGGCCTTGACCTACCTGGACTTTCCCAGCAGCCACCAAAGGCACATCAAGAGCACGAATGTGCTGGAGCGGTTATTCCGGGAGGTGAAACGGAGGACCAAGGTGGTGGGGGTGTTCCCGAACGAAAAGAGCCTGGCCAACCTGGCCACGGTGGTGATGCTCAGGGCGAGTGAAGATTGGGCATTCAGGCGCTACATGGACATGACCGCGCTGTGGGCCGCGGAGGAGAAACCCACAAAAATCGCGACTTGACTGGTTCAAGTGGACGGGGGTCGCCCTTGGTATCGCGCTGCTGCTTTTCAGCGTCGCCCTCTCGGCCGCTTACATCCCCTGGATCCTTACCGGTCCCACCCGGGTTTCCCTTGAGGCGCTCGCGCGAAACCTGTTCCGGGGTGAGGATCTCCGCAACGTGGGGCTTGCCCTCGCCTTTTTAATCGCCCAGGTCTCTTGGTTGCTCGGGTTGCTCCGCGGCCGCGGGACTGGTCGCAAGGCTTGGCGAGGAGGGGGCGAGGGGAAGGCTCGAGCTCTTCCTGGCGGCTCCCCTTACCCACCGCGAGGTCGTGCTCGGTCTTTATCTCATCAGCGCCTTGCTACCCTCGCCTTCTACGCGCTAACGCTTTCGGCGAGCATGGGGTTCGGCCTGCTCGCGCTTTGGTGGTTGCAGGCACCGCTCCTCCCTTCGGGTTACCTGGCGTTACTCCTGCTAGCTCCGCTCGGGTTTTCGATCTGGGGGGTCTGACCGCGCTCGTCTTGGTTCTCCTCTGGCCGGGATTCGCCCGGGCAAGTCTCGGTACCACCGGCGTGCTTCCCTTCCTGGCATCCCTGCCGGGTTTGATCCTGGTGCTCGCGATTGCCTTTGGACCGGGAGACGGTTTCACCTGGGCCTTCGTGGCGGCGATCGCGTTCGTCCTAGTCGGCCTGTTGCTGGTCTGGCCCCTGCTGGGGAGGATCTTCCGTCCCGAGCTCGTGCTCGGATAGGTGCCGAACTGCTACCGGACCGTTGGGCAAGAAATAGACGCAGGGCAGGGGCTCCACACGGCGGGCAGCAAGAGCCTGGCATTGGACCCGTGACTCACGCGAAGCAGGGGCCCCACGACGATGGGGCGGGAGCTTTCGGAGTGAGTGGCGCATTCGCTGAGCGAGGGGAAAAAGGGAGGATTCCAGACCCTAAGCCGCGTCCTGTTTGAGGGGCAGGTGCCGCGGCTCCGGACCTACGCGCGCCCCTTCGCCCAGGAAGGGCGCCTGCGACCCGCTCTGCTCGCGTTCGTATTGCTCATCACCATCCACGTTAGCCGAACCGCCGGGCCACGTAGGCCTCGAGGATCTCCAGGAAGCGCTCCTCGAGGCCCTCGCCGGAGAGGGTGGCGTAATGGGCGCCGTCGACGTAGACCGGGACCTTCGGATCTTCGCCGGTGCCGGGCAGGCTGATCCCGATATCGGCGTGCTTGCTCTCCCCGGGCCCGTTCACTACGCAGCCCATCACCGCCACCTTAAGGTTTTCGACCCCCGGGTACTTTTTCCGCCACTCGGGGAGGCGCGCCTTGAGGTAGGCCTCGACCCGTTCGGCCAGGCGCTGGAAGCGGTCGGAGGTGGTGCGGCCGCAGCCGGGGCAGGCCGAGACCTCGGGGGCTCGGCGGCGGAGGCCGAGGGCCTGGAGGATCTCCCAGGCCACCTCGACCTCGCGGGTGCGGGGCTCGCCCGGCCGGGGGGTCAGCGAGACCCGGATCGTGTCCCCGATCCCCTCGAGCAAAAGGGGGCTGAGCGCGGCGGCGGAGGCGACCACGCCCTTCGTCCCCATCCCCGCCTCGGTGAGGCCCAGGTGGAGGGGGAGGTTCGTGCGACGGGCGAGCTCGCGGTAGGCCCAGAGGAGCTCGGGGACCCGGGAGACCTTGGCCGAGAGCACGATCTTGTCCTCGGAAAGGCCGAGCTCGAAGGCCGCCTCGGCCGAGCGCACCACGCTTTCCACCAGGGCCTCGAGCACCACCGCCTCCGCCGGTTTCGGCTCCGGGCGGCGGGCGTTTTGGTCCATGAGCTCGGTAAGGACCCCCATGTCCAAGGAGCCCCAGTTCCCCCCGATCCGGACCGGCTTGCCGAGGTCCTTGGCGACCTGGATCATCTCGGCGAAGGCCTCGTCCTTTCGCTTTTTACCGAGCGTGCCCGGGTTGATGCGGTACTTGTCGAGGGCCTCGGCGGCCTGCGGGTATTTCCGAAGGAGAAAATGGCCCGAGAAGTGGAAGTCGCCGACGATCGGCACCTCCACCCCGAGGTCGCGAAGCCGGGCCTTGATCTCGGGCACCGCCCGGGCGGCGGCCTCGGTGTTCACCGTGATCCGCACGATCTCTGCCCCGGCATCGGCGAGCGCCTGGATCTGCTTCGCGGTGGCTTCGGCGTCGGCGGTGTCGGTGTTGGTCATCGCCTGGACCGCCACCGGGTGCCCGCCGCCCACGGGCACGGGGCCGATCCACACGGTAGGGGTCGTTCGAGCTCCGGCCATCCTCCTCACTCTAGCGAGCCCGGGTGGAAAAAAAGGAAGGCCGGGCAAGCTGCCCGGCCGCTTGGTGACCCCAGGGGGAATTGAACCCCCGCCTCCGCCTTGAGAGGGCGGTGTCCTGACCGCTAGACGATGGGGCCACGGGGTGGTGGGCCGTGAGGGAATCGAACCCCCGACCAGCCGATTAAAAGTCGGCTGCTCTACCAACTGAGCTAACGGCCCATCGGCCCCTCGCGATTATACGGAGGGCCCTATACCCTGTCAAACCGCGTTTTTCCCTTAAGCGCGGGCCTCTTTGGGCCAAAGCTCGCGAATCTCCTTGGGCAGGATGTGGAGAATGTCGTCGATCTCGCCCTCGGATACCTTCTTCGCGAGCACCTTGAAGACCGCCCGCGCCACCGCTTCCGGGTCCACGTCGGGTTCACCCCGGCGGGTGGTCTTGAAGGCCTGGTAGATGTGGCGGAGAAACTCCTCCTTGTGGCGATCCTTGACCGGCTTTCCGGTGGGGTCCCAGCCCTCGTAGTAAAAGCCCCGGATGAGCATGGGAAGCTGGGCCCCGAGCTGGGCCACCTCCTCCACCGTAAGCCGGTCGCGGAGGGCGTGGAGCACCGAGCGGAGCGCGAGGTAGGCCTTGTGGCGGTCGTCGCTGCCCAGCTCCTGCATGATCTCCTTGAGCCAGGCGTGGGTCTTGTGGAGGGTGGTATCGAAGACCTCGAGCCCGGTCGCGCTCATCCCCATCCCCCCTTTCGGCTACTTCTATTCTAAAACTTGAGCGTTATTTTATCAACTACCCATCATGCGCTGGGGCAGGTAAAGCACCACCTGGGGGAAAAGGGTGATGAACGTCGCAAGCCCCATGAGAATCAGGAAAAAGGGCAGCGCCGCCCGGGCCACGAAGCCAATGCCCCGCCCGCTGATTCCTTGGATTACGAAGAGGTTGAACCCCACCGGCGGGGTGATCTGGGCGGCCTCCACCATCAGCACCAGGAAGATGCCGAACCAAAGGGGGGAAAACCCCGCCGCCTTGACAAGCGGCAGCACGATCGGCAGGGTCACCACGATCATCGAGATGCCGTCTAGGAAGAACCCTAGAATGATGTAGAAGACCGCCAGCACGAAGATCAGCATGTAAGGGGAAAGCCCCATCCCGGCGATCCACTCGGCCACCGCCCGGGGGATGCCCACGTAGCCCATGGCGGTGGTGAGCACGCTGGCGCCGGCCACGATCAGGCCGATCATGCTGGTGGTGCGCACCGCGCCCAGGGTGGCCTCGAGGAAGCTCTTCCAGTTCAGGGTGCGGTAGAGTAGGGCCAGGAGGAGCGCCCCCACCACCCCGATCGCCGCCGACTCGGTGGGGGTGGCGAGACCCCGGTAGATGCTCCCGAGCACCGCCAGAATCAAGAGGGTGACTGGAAGGAGGTCGAGTAAACCTCGGATCCGCTGCCGCCAGGTGAAGCGTTCCTTGGCGAGCGGCGCGAGGTCCGGGCGGATGAGGCCCACCAGGGCGAGGTAGCTCATGAACCCGCCGGCGAGCAAAAGCCCCGGAATGATCCCCGCGATGAAGAGCCGGCCGATCGAGACGTCGGCGAGTACGCCGTAGATGATCATCACCAGCGAGGGGGGGATCAAAAATCCGAGGGTTCCCGCGCCCGCCAGCGACCCCACTACCAGCCGCTCGTCGTAGCCGCGCTTCCTGAGCTCGGGGATGGTGATCTTCCCAATGGTGGCGGCGGTTGCCGCCGAGGAGCCCGAGATCGCCGCGAAGAGCGTACTCGCGGCGACGTTCACGTGCAAAAGCCCTCCGGGAAGCCGCCCCAGCCAGGGCGCGAGCCCGTCGAACATCCTTTCCGAGAGCCGGGTCCTGAGCAGGATCTCCCCCATGTAGATAAAGAGCGGAAGCGCAACGAGTGCCCACGAGTCGGCGGCGTTCCAGGCGATGTTGGAAAGCACCTTGATGGCCGGGGGACTGGCGAAGAAATGCAGGGCAAAAAGCGCGGTCAGAAAGAGCGCGATTGCGACCCAGACGGAAAGCCCGAGGAGCAGGAAAAGAACGCCTAGGATGACGGCCGAGGCGCTGAGCACGTCCGCGTGCATGGTTTACTCCGGGGCGGATCCGAGCGGTTTCGGATCCAGGAAGGACTGCGCAAGCAGTGCGAGAAAGGCAAGCCAGAGCGTCACCGCACCCGCGAGCGCGGCGCCGTGGGGGTAGACCATTGGGGTCCGGGCAGGGGTGAAGCTCTTCGTGTGGTAGTGGAGGGAGTCGGCGAAAAGCCCGTAAAAGGCGAGCACCAAGAGGGTAGCGAAGAAAAGCCCCAAAGCGAGGGCGATCCGGTCCAGCCAGAGCTGGCCCTTGGGCGAAAGGCGCTCGTATACCAGGCCCACCCGGATGTGTTCCCCCTTCAAAAGGGTGTAACCGGCGGCGCCGTAGATCATCGCCGCCAGCAGGTAGCCCGAGTATTCCTGGGCTACCAGGGTGGAGCGGCCGGCGAGGAGCCTGAGCGTGATCTCGGCAAAGATCAGCGCGGTGGTAACGATGAGGAAGGCCCCGGCGACCCATCCCGCCAGGGTCACCAGGGCCTTCGCAAAGCGAACGAAGGAGCTCATTCGCCGAAGTAGGCCTTGAAGATGGCTTGACCCTCCTCGCCGGCGAGGGCGAGCCACTTATCCCAGAGTTTCTTGGCGGCGGACTTCATCGCCTCCTGGAGCTCGGGGCTGATGTCCTTGACCACGTTCATGCCGTGATTCTTGAGCGAGAGCTCGGAGGAGAGATCTGCCTTCTTGGAATTATTCCACTGCTCCTCCTCCACCTGCGTGGCCGCCGCCCGCACGGCTTCCTGTACGTCCTTCGGGAGCCGCTCGAACATGGCCTTGTTCACGATGACCATGTTCAAGGGGTAGGCGTAGTGGATGCGGTGGAAGTAGCGCGTCACCTCCCAGAGCTTGGCGTCCACGCCGGTGACGGTGGAGGTGAGCACCGCGTTCACTAGGCCCGTGGAGAGCGCGGTGTAGAGCTCGGAGAAGGGAATCGCGATTCCCTCGGCGCCGAGGAGCCGGACGAACTCGGCGGAGTTGGCGTCGTAGGTACGCACTTTAAGCCCTTTGAGGTCGGCGGTGCTCTTTAGGAGCTTCTTGGCGTAGAGCCCCGAGGGGGGCCAGGGCACGGCGTAGAGCAGCATGGCGTTGTTCCGCTCCAGGGCCTTTTCGTAGTAGGGCTTCGCGATCTGGTAAAGCCGCCAGGCGTCGTCGTGGCTGCCGGCGAGGAGCGGGAGCGAGGTAAGCCCGAAGATGGGCTCGTCGCCCTGGACGTTGCCCATCAGCACTTCGGCGATGGGCAGGGTGCCGTCGCGGACCACCCGGAGGATCTCGGCCCCCTTGAAGCCGAGCGCGCCGCCGGGGTGCACCACGATCTCGAGCTTGCCGCCGGACTTGGCCTTGACCAGGTCGGCAAAGCGCGCGACCCCCTTGGTGTGGAAGTTGGCCGGCGGCCAGGCCACGTGCATGTCCCAGCGCTCCGCGCCGGCAAAGCCGAGCGCGAAAAGCGCCGCCAACGCGAGCAGCACCTTCTTCATCGCTTCATACCCCCTTTCCGTAGGCGATTATCGCACCCACGCTCGGGGAGGTCAATATTTATACGATAAGGATCGGGCCGGGCGACGCCCGGCCCGATGGCGATCGGGTTTTTCAACCCTCTCCCGGCTTCACCGGGGTCACCGCGGCCTCGTCCTCCTCACCGGTGCGGATACGGATGACCTTTTCCACCGGCAGGACGAAGATCTTCCCGTCCCCCACCTCGCCGGTGCGGGCGGCGGAGAGGATCGCCTGGATTGTGGGTTCGACGAAGGGGTCGGAGACCCCGATCTCGAGCTTGACCTTTTCGTAGAGCCCCATCTTTACGGTGGTACCTCGGTAGGTCTCGACCCGTTCGGTTCCCCCACCGTGCCCCATCACCTTGCTGATGGTGAGCCCCCGCACCTCCGCCTTGAAGAGGGCTTCGAGCACGTCGTTGAGCTTTTCCGGGCGGACGATGGCGACGATCAGTTTCACCGTTTCCCCCCTTCCTCGGCCACCAGGATCGCGCCCTCGGTGACCGGGTAAGCCTCCTCGCCGTGGAGCACCGAGTCGAGCCCGACGCGCTCCTCCTTTTCGCTTACCCTAAGGGGTACGAAGACCCGGGTGAGGTAGAGGAGGACCGCGGTGCCGACGGCGCTGTATACGATGGCGTAGATCACGGCCTTGACCTGGATCAGGACCTGGGTCCAGTTGCCCTCGAGCCCTCCCGCGGTCCCGCCCCAGGCCGCCGAGGCGAACACCCCGGTCAGGATCGCACCGGTAATTCCCGCGAGCCCGTGGCTACCAAAGACGTCGAGGGAGTCGTCGAGCCCGAGCCGGGGTCGCACGCGGATAAAGTAGAAGCTGGGGAAAGCGGCGAGCGCTCCGATCCAGAGCGCGCCCAGGGGTCCGACGTACCCGGCGGCCGGAGTGATGGCTACCAATCCCACCACGATCGCGGTGGCGATCCCCACCGCCGTGGCCTTGCCGTTTGCGAGATAGTCGAGGACGATCCAAACGAGCGCGGTCATCGCCGGGGCCAGGAAGGTGTTGGTGAAGGCGAGCGCGGCGGACTCGTTGGCCCCGTAGGCGCTTCCGCCGTTAAAGCCGAACCAGCCAAACCAGAGCAGCCCGGCGCCGAGCAGCACGAAGGGGATGTTGTGGGGCAGGAAGGCGACCCGGCCAAACTCCTTACGGGGGCCCAGGATCAGCGCCCCCACCAGTCCGGCCACGGCGGCGTTGATGTGGACCACGGTGCCCCCGGCGAAGTCCAGCGCATCCGAGAGCAGCCCGTCCCCCCAAACCCAGTGGGCGAGGGGGGCGTAGACGAAGAGGATCCAGAGGGTGGAGAAGATCACCCAGGCGGAGTAGCGCATCCTGCCCACCAACGAGCCCGAGACCAGGGCGGCGGTGATGATCGCGAAGGTGCCCTGGAAGGCGACGTCGAGCAGGGCGGGCATCCCGTCGGATACGACCATTTTGCCTTCTTCGAGGAAGCCTTGCAGGAAGGCGTATCCGAGACCTCCGATAAAGGCGTTTCCTTCGGCGTAGGCCAGGCTGTAGCCGAGCAATGCCCAAGCGACCCCCCCGGCGGCCAGCGCGGCGAAGCTCATCGCCATGGTGTTAAGCACGTTCTTTTGTCCCGCCAGGCCCCCGTAGAAAAAGGCAAGCGCCGGGGTCATTAGAAGCACCAATGCGGTGGAGATCAGCATCCATGCAGTGACGCCGGTATCCACCGCTCCCTCGGCCATGGCAAGGCCGAGGAAGACCGAGGTTGCAAGCAGTCGCTTCTTCACTCCCTCACCTCCATACGCCCCCAAGGTTAGCGGTTGCATAATCATGCTGTCAAGAGGATATTTGACGAATGAACAAAAGCAATCGAACGGCATGCACAAAAAGCGGGAACTTCGTGCAAAGTGTAAGGGTTTTTCTTGCGCATTGATCGGAAATTATGGGACATTCGGCTAAAGAGTCGCGGATGGGTACAATTAAGTTTGTGACCGAGCGGCAAAAACAGCTCCTCGCCCGGCTCGTCGAGCGGTATATCGAGGCCAAGCGCCCCGTTCCCTCGGCGCAGTTGGCGGGGGATCTGGGGGTGAGCCCGGCGACCGTGCGCTACGCGCTTGCCGATCTTGAAGCGCTGGGTCTGGTGGAAAAGCCCCATGCCTCGGCTGGCCGGGTACCTACCGAGCTTGGGTTGAGGACCTACGCCCTCGGTCTTTTGCCACCGAAACCCCTTCCCGCCCCCACCGCACGTGTCTTGGCCGATGCCCTTATGCGGGCGGGCCAGGACTGGCCCCGCCTGGCGGCCCAGATGGCGGCGCGGCTTGCCCGTTACCCGGCGGTGCTCCGGCTTTTGCCCTTGGAGTCGCCGAGGATTTTGCGGGTGCACCTCTCGCCGCTTTCCGGACGGCGGGTGCTGGCGGTGGCGGTGCTCGAGGGGGGGAGGCTGCGCGAGGGGACGATTCTCTTGCCCTTCGAGCCCTCGGAGGCCCTCCTCGACCAGGCGGAGGAGATCCTGCGGGGCCCGCGTCTTCCCGAGGAGCTAGCCGAGCTCCAGGGAAGCTCGCCTCAAATGGACGCGCTCTTTCGGGCCCTCGCCGGAGCACTGGGTACCTCGCGGGGAGAGCGATTCTTTGAAGGTATCGGCGAGCTTTTCAGCGAACCGGAGGCCCGGGACCCCGATTTCTTGAGGCGCCTGCTTGCCCTCGCCGAGGAGCCCCCTCCGGGTCCCTTGGTACCTCCGGGAGGCTTGAACCTGCGACTCGAGAGGGGGACCGCGGTGATCCAGGCGGGCTTCCTTAGGGCCGCCTGGCGGGGCGAGGTCACCCTGCTTGGTCCAGGTCGGATGCGTTACCGCGACGCTCTCAGCGTGGCGTATACCCTGGGGAGCGTGCTAGGAGGGGAGCATGCGGATTAGGGTGCGGTTTTTTGCCGCTTATAAGGAAAAGGCCGGGGAGGAGCTATGGCTCGAGCTCCCCGACGGAGCCACCGTGGGGGAGGCGATGCGGGCGCTCGAGGCAAGGTTTGCGGATCTCGACCTCGGGGAAGGGATGGCTGCGGTGAACGCTTCCTTTGCTGACCGGAGTACCCGGCTCCACGACGGCGACGAGCTCGCCTTCCTGCCCCCGGTTTCGGGGGGGGCTGAGGAGCGCCTTTTCCTGACCGAGGCGCCTTTGGAGCCGCTATTGCCCGAGCTTTTGTCCTGGGCGGTCCGCCCCCCCTACGGAGCCAGCGTGATTTTCCTGGGGACCACCCGGAGCCCGAACCGGGGCCAGGAGGTGGACCACCTCGTCTACGAGGCCTACCCCGAGATGGCCGAGCGGGTCCTCGCCCAGATCGCCGGCGAGATGCGGGCCCGCTGGGGTCTCGGGCGGATCGCGATCGGCCACCGGCTGGGCCGGGTGGACCCCGCCGAGGCCTCGATCGTGATCGTGGTCTCGAGCCCCCACCGTCCCGAGGCCTTCGAGGCAGCCCGCTACGCCATCGAGCGGGTCAAGCTGATCCTTCCCGTTTGGAAAAAGGAGGTCCTCCCCGGGGGCGCGTTCTGGGTCGAGGGCGGGGCGGATCCCTCCCTCAAGCTCGGCGAATAGGGGGCGTATAATGCCCGGCTAAGGGGACCTATGCAGGAGGCCGAAGAGCTCATCGTCGAAGCGCTGTCCAGCTACGGCATCCCACCCGCGGCCAGCCGGAACTTGATCCAGCGGGCCCGGAGGCGAAGCGGGCTCGGCGACCGTCCTTCCGACTGGGTCCGGCTTGCGGAAGGGCCGCTTCTGGCCGAGATCCAAAACATCATCCCAGTCTTTAGCGGAGGGGGTGCCTACGCCGAGGCCGTTGCTCGGCTTAAGGCGATGGTTCGGCAAGGGGTGACCGATCCCCAAGCGCAGGCCCCGCGCGCGGTCCGTCCGGTGGACCTCTCCGATCCCGCCGAGCGTGAGCGTCTGCTCGCCGAACTTGCCCGTGAGGAGGGCGTGACGGGCGTGGCGCTCATCCAGAGCGGTCGTGCGGAGATGCGCTACCCCGGAGTATCGCAGGCGCTTCCCCGGCTGCTCTTTGCCGCCCATCAGCTCGTGGCCCGGCGGCGCGGCTACCGGGTGGCGTATCTTGTGGTCAAGGAGGCCCAGGTGTTCCTTCGTCCTCTGGGAGAATACGTGGTGGCGGTGGTGACCAAGCGGGGAGCCAATCTCGGTCGGCTGCTAGCCCGCTTGGCCGAGCTCTCCGTCGAAGGAGGTCAGGGATGATGCGAAAGGGTTTGGCGGCGGCCTCGGCCTTGCTTTGGGCCTGGGCGCTGGCGGCGCTTCCCCCGTCGGCGGGGCTTTACGAACAGGTCATGCCCAAGGTGCTCGAGGCCAAGCGGGTCCTGGGAGGAGATCCAGCCCAGGCCCTGGTGCTGGTGGAGGATGCCCAGCAGGCCTTCGCCAGGGGTAGGGATCCCCTTCCCCCGGTGATCGCTGCCGGAATCGAGCAAGCGCTCAAGGACGCGCGGGTTGCGGTGGCGCGCCGGAGCAAGGCCGACCTCGAGGGCCGGATCTGGGTGGTGCGCGGCGCTTTCGCCAAGGCCCTATACGACGCCTTCTTCGAGGCGGTGGCGGCGGGGGATTTGGACACCGCGGAGCTCCTGCTCGACCGGCTGATCGAGGCGAGCGCGCGGCCCGATTCGCTCAGGCAGGCGGCCCTCGGCCGGGCGGAGAAGGGGGATCTCGAGGGGCTGCGCAGGCTCTTTGAAGAGGCCTACATCGACGCCATCGCGAAGAGCCTGAAGCTCGCGGGTGACGGCGGGGACCCGGTCCACGCCTACGCCCTGGTTTCCAAGGCCTACGGGCTCTTCCTCATCATTCAGGACGTGCCGCGGGTCCGGGACGTGCGTCCGAAGGACTTCGTCGACGCCCTGTCGGCGCTCGCATCGGGGGATCTGGAGGGCTACCGGGCGAAGGTGGCGGATTTGGTGACGAAGTTCGAGCAAATGCGCGAGGCCTACAAGAAGGCGCCGGCCCCCGCACCGGAGAAGCCCGAGCCTCCGGCGCCCGAGCCGGAGACCGCGGCGCCCGCGCCGAGCATGCCCGCCGCGGCCCCGCCGGCCGGGGCCCTGCCGCCCCGGGTGGCGACGCCGGCCGCCCCGGCGGTGCCACGTCCGGCGGCGTCGCTCCCGCAGCCGCCGACCCGTCCCGAGGTGCGGACCTTCCGCGCCCCGGAATGGATGCCCAAGGACCAGCAGGCGCTTGTGGAGGCCCGGGCCCAAGCCCTCGGCTACCTCTACCTCGCCGACTTTCTCGACGAGATCGAGGCGGTGCGGGCGGATATCGGCGCCGCTTCCGCCCTCCTCGGTGCCGCTCAGTTCGCCGAGGCCCGCCAGCTCCTCGACCGGGCCTGGTGGCGCTACGCGACGCGGGTCGAGCCGGTGCTGTCGGTGGCCACCAAACCCATGGCCCGACGGGTGAATGCGTTGCTCGAGCGCCTGCGCCGGGTGCCCGGGGTGCGGACCACCGACCTGACCACGATGTACGCGTTGATCGGCGGTCTAAAGGAACACTTTCTGAAAGGCCGTCGGGCCCCGAGCGTGGAACTCTGGCAAGGGATTCAGGCCTTCCTCCTCGGCTTTACCGGGCTCCCGCGCACGGTATTCTTCCTTCTTGCCGGGGCCCTTGCCATCTTCCCCCTTTACCTGATCCGCTTGACCTTCGGCGGTCGGAACGTCTACTGGCGCCTCTTGGGCTTTGCTTTCTTCTTCCTTCTCTTGCCGGCGATCATCGAGGCGGTCACCTACCTCGGCGACATCCTGGCGAATTACGGAGGGATGCCCCAGCTCGCTGCGCTCATCAACCTCTCGCTGTTGCAGAGCCTGCCAGCTCAGGTGGGCTGGGGGATTACGATCTTTCTGGTCGTGATCCTCGCCGGTTGGGGACTTCGGGGCATCGCGCAGCAGTTCGGTCTGCTCACCGAGCGTCGCGGCGCTCCGTCGACCGCCGCAACCCAAGCCCTTTCGCCCACCACGACCAGCGAGTCGGTCATCGAGTGGGACGAGGAATTCTAGCGTCCCCTCCGACGCCGAGGGCCCCGGAAACCCGGGGCCCTCGGTTTTTTGGGTAGTTAGATTAGAACAGGCGGAAAGCGAAGTCGGCGTAGCTCGCTTCGTTGGTGGAGAACCAGCGGAAGAGCAGGGTGCGGTTCTTATTCCAATCGTTGAAAATCTTGCGATAGGTGGCGTCCTCGCTGGCGAGCTCGGCGTAGAGGTTCTCGGCTTCCCGGAAGGCGAGCTTCAAGAAGTCCTGCGGGAAGGGTCGGAGCTGTACTCCGTTGGCTAGCAGCCTCGTCAGCGCCTCGGGGTTCTTCCGGTCGTAGGCGGCCAGGGACCAGGCGTTGGCGTCCCGGGCGGCGGAGACCAGGGCCTCCCGGTATTCCCGGGGTAGCCTCTCGTAGGCGCGGCGATTGATGACGAGGTGCAGGGTGGGCCCCGGTTCCCACCAGCCCGGGTAGTAGTAGTAGGTGGCTACCTTGTAGAAGCCGAGCTTTTCGTCGTCGTACGGACCGACCCACTCGGTGGCGTCGAGGTCACCGGCCTCGAGGGCCGGCAGGATCTCGTTGCCCGGGAGCGTGACGGTCTTTACTCCGATCCGACGCAGCACCTCCCCGCCGAGCCCGGGAATGCGCATGCGCAGCCCGCGAAAGTCCGCGGCCCGATCCACCGGGAAGCGAAACCAGCCTCCCATCTGGAGGGCGGTGTTACCGGCGGGCAGGGCGAGCAGGCCGAAGGCCTCGAAGAGCTCCTTGTTCAGGAGTTCGGTGCCCCCGTGCTCGAGCCAGGCGTTTTGCTGGCGGGCGGTCAGGCCGAAGGGCAGGGCGGTGGCGATGGCTAGGGCGGGGTGCAGCTTGGTGTAGTAGTAGGCCGCGGTGTGACCGATCGGGACCGTACCCTTTTGCACCGCCGGCAGGATCTCGAGGGGGCGCACCAGTTCCCCGGCGGGGTGCACCTCGATGGTGAAGCGGCCCCCGGTAAGCTCCGCGACGCGTCTGCCTAGCAGGAGGGTGGCGCCGTAGATCGTGTCCAGGGACTTCGGCCAGCTGGTGGCCATCTGCCACCGTACGCGGCGGGTGGTCTGGGCGTAGACGGGCCCGAAGACGCTGGAAGCTGCCGCCCCCACCGCCGCACGCCTAAGGAAGGTCCGTCTGCCGATCTTCTTTTCCGCCATACTTTGCCCATCATAGCGGATTGGGCTTGCACCTGGGGTCGTTCTTTCTATACTTGGGGCGTGCCCGAGCGCACCCTCATCGTGGTGGAGTCTCCGGCCAAGGCGCGCACCCTCGAGCGCATCCTGGGAAAGGGCTACGAGGTTAAGGCGAGCCTGGGTCACCTGGTCGACCTTCCCGAGCGACGGCTCGGGGTGGACGTCGAGCGTGGCTTCGCCCCCGAGTACGAGATCAAAAAGGGCAAGAAGAAGGTCGTCGAGGAGCTAAAGCGCGCGGCGAAGAGGGCCGACCGGGTGCTGGTCGCCACCGACCCCGATCGTGAGGGGGAGGCGATCGGCTACCACGTGGCGAGCCTCTTGGAGCTCGAGCCCACCGCCCCCATCCGCGCCGAGTTCCACGAGATCACCCCCCGGGCGATCCGGGAGGCGATCCGGCGTCCCCGGGCGATCGACCTCAAGAAGGTGGACGCCCAGCAAGCCCGGCGGGTCCTCGACCGGCTGGTGGGCTACAACCTCTCGCCGCTCCTTTCCGAGAAGTTTAGGAAGAGGGCGCTCTCCGCCGGCCGGGTGCAGTCCGTCGCCCTCCGCCTCGTGGTCGAGCGCGAGGAGGAGATCGAGGCCTTTCGCCCCCAGGAATACTGGGAGCTCACCGGTCGGTTCGAGGCCGGGGATGCCCGCCTTACGGCCCAGCTCTACGAGGTGGACGGCCGGCGGGTGCGGGAGAAGAAGGGCGGAAAGGAGGTCTTCCTCCTCACGAGCGCGGCCGAGGCCAGGGCGGTGGAGGAGCGGGCGAAGGCGGCCGGGGTGTTTCGCGTCGGTCGGGTCGAGGCCAGGGAGCGCCAGAAGAAGGCCCCGCCCCCCTTCACCACCAGCACCCTGCAGCAAGCGGCCTCCTCCCGGCTCGGCTGGAGCGCCGGGCGGACGATGCGGGTGGCCCAGCGCCTCTACGAGGGGGTGGACCTGGGCGGCGAGCGCGTCGGTCTCATCACCTACATGCGCACCGACTCGACCCGGGTCGCCCCCGAGGCGGTGAAGGAGGCCCGGGCGTTCATCGGGGGGACCTTCGGCAAGGAGTACCTGCCCGAGAAACCCCCCGCCTACCGGGCCAACAAGGGCGCCCAGGACGCCCACGAGGCGATCCGCCCCACCCGCGTGGCCCGGACGCCGGAGGCGGTTCGTCCCTATCTCTCCGACGAGGAAGCGAAGCTCTACGAGCTGATCTGGCGCCGCTTCGTCGCCAGCCAGATGAAGCCGGCCCGTTACCGGAACACGAGCGCCCGCCTCGAGGCGGGAGGGCTGGTGTTCCGGGCCGCCGGCAGCCAGCTCCTCTTTGACGGCTACCTCAGGGTCTGGGGGCGGGACGAGGAGGAGCGGAGCCTCCCCCCGCTCAAGGAGGGGGAAGAAGCAAGGCTTCTCGAGCTCAAGTCCGAGCAGAAGTTCACCCAGCCCCCGCCCCGCTACACCGACGCCACCCTGGTCAAGACCCTGGAGGAGCTCGGCATCGGCCGGCCCTCGACCTACGCCCCCACCTTGGAGACGCTGGAAAAGCGCGCCTACGTCGAGCGCGAGGGGCGATCGCTCAAGCCCACGCCGCTTGGCCGCGAGGTGGTGGGGTTTTTGAAGGAGCACTTCCCCCGCGTCCTCGCCTACGACTTCACCGCTCGAATGGAGGAGGAGCTCGACCGGGTGGAGGAGGGCAAGCGCCCCTGGCCGGAGGCGGTGCGGGTCTTCTTCGAGCCCTTCATGGAGGAGTTCGAGAAGGTTCCCCGGAAGACCTGCCCCCTTTGCGGGCGCCCGCTCGAGCTAAAAGTGGGCCGCTACGGCGCCTTCCTCGGCTGCACCGGCTACCCCGAGTGCACCTACACCGAGCCCCTCGAAGAGCGGCGCGAGGCCGAGCCGATCGGCGAGGCCTGCCCGAAATGCGGGGCCGAGCTCGTCCGCAAGTGGGGGCGCTACGGCCCCTTCATCGCCTGCAGCCGCTACCCCGAGTGCGACTACACCCGGGACGAGGCCCCTTCCACCGGCATTCCCTGCCCGAAGTGCCACGCCGGCGAGATCGTCGCCAAGAAAAGCCGGAAGGGCCGGACCTACTGGCGCTGCAGCGAGGCGGCCTGCGACTTCGTGGTCTTCGACCCCCCCACCGAGGAGAAGTGCCCGAAGTGCGGCTGGATCCTGGTGAAAAAGGGGAAGGCGGGGGTGCTGAAGTGCTCGAACCCCGACTGCGAGGACTACGCCTACCCCAACCTGAAGTCCCGCCCCGCCCGCACGAAGAAGACGAAGACCAAGGTCAAGGCGAAGAAGGCGGGCTGGGCGGAGCTTTCCCCCTTCCTGGGCGCACTCACTGACGACGAGGCCAAAATCGCCCGGTTGGTGGAGGGCGAGGGTAAGGACCTTTCGGAGGCCGCCCGGGCACTCGGCCTTTCCGAGGAAGAGGCGAGCAAGCTCCATAAGCGCGCGCTTTTTAAGCTCCGCATGGCCTACGGCCGGGCGAAGAAGGAAAGGGAAGCCGTCGCCTAGGAATGTGCCCCGCGCCCTCTTGATAGAAGAGGGCGCAGGGGTATTATCCCGACCGAGGAGGTCGGGATTATGGGCTACGCCAATCCGGAGGTTCTGGTCAGCACCGAGTGGGTCGCCGAGCACCTGAACGACCCCGACATCCGCATCCTGGAAGTCGACGAGGACGTGCTCCTCTACGACACCGGACACATTCCCGGGGCGCTCAAGATCGACTGGCAGAAGGATTTCTGGGATCCGGTGGTGCGCGACTTCATCGACGAAGAGGCCTTCGCCCGGCTGATGGGGCGGCTCGGGATCGATCACGAGACCACCGTCGTCCTCTACGGCGACAAATCCAACTGGTGGGCGGCCTACGCCTTTTGGTTCTTGAGCTACTCGGGGCACGAAAAGCTCAAGCTCATGGACGGCGGCCGGGCCAAGTGGGAGGCCGAAGGCCGGCCGATGACCCGGGAGGTGCCGAAGGTCGAACCCAAGGTCTACCGGCCCCGCTACCGGAACGAGCTCCAGAGGGCCTACCGCGACGAGGTCCTCGCCCACCTGGTCAAGGTCAAAGAGGGAAAAGGAGCGCTCGTGGACGTGCGGAGCCCCCGGGAGTACACCGGCGAGCTCACCCACATGCCGGAGTACCCCCAGGAGGGCGTGCTCCGGGGCGGGCACATCCCGGGAGCGGTGAACATCCCCTGGGCGGAGGCGGTGCGCGAGGACGGTACCTTCAAGCCGGCGGAGGAGCTCCGGGCCCTTTATGAGGCGAAGGGGGTCACCCCCGACAAGGAGGTGATCGTCTACTGCCGGATCGCCGAGCGCAGTAGCCACACCTGGTTCGTCCTCAAGCACCTGCTTGGCTACCCCGAGGTCAAGAACTACGACGGCTCCTGGACCGAGTGGGGCAACCTGGTGCGGGCGCCGATCAAGAAGGGAGCACAGCCCTAAACGGTTTTCGCTTGCCCGGGTGCGCGCCGCGCGCCATGCTTGGAGCATGGCGCGGGTTCATGGGCGGGCCGGCGGGACCCTACTTCGAAAGATCGCGATCGCGTTCGCGACACTCCTCGGCGTGGTGGTGGCGGCGGGGGCCGCGGGTCGCCTCCTTTCCCCCTACCTGGCCTGGCCTCTTGCGGCTCTTTTTGCCCTTTACTTGTTTAAACTCGCGCTCGTAGACCAGGCTTTTCGGCGTGCGCTCCGGGCCAAATCCAAGGGACTTTCGGGAGAGCGGCGGGTGGGGGCGCTGCTCGAGGCCCTCCCCGAGGGCTGGCGGGTCTTTCACGACGTTGAGCTCGAGGGGGAGAACGCCGATCACGTGGTAGTGGGCCCGCCTGGGGTCTTTAGCGTGGAGGTCAAGCACTACGCCGGCCGGGTGGTGGCCCGTCCGGACGGGCTTTTCGTAAACGGTCGCCGCCAAGACCGAATCGTTCGCCAGGCCTGGCGGCAGGCGCACATGCTCGAGGCCTGGTTGGGGGTTGAGGTGCAGCCAGTGCTCGTTTTCGTGGGGAGCGAGGTCGAGGGCGCGCGGGCTGGACCGCTGCCGGTCCTGACGCCGGAGGGCTAAAAGGAGTGGCCCCGCCGCCTCGACTACGCGAGGGCGCGAAAGGTTTTTCAGGCGCTTAGCGCGCGCGTTCGCTAAGCGCCCGCACCCTGGCCTTGATTCGCCGCAGGGCGGCCTCGATCCCGTTCGTCCGGCGGGGGGTGAGGAGCGCTTCCAGCGCCGTGCCCCGGAAGACGTCGTCGGGCACGGCGAGCACCTCCTCCGGGGTGAGCCCCCCGAGCCCCTCGGCGAGGATCCCCCCGAAGGCCCGCACCGTGGGGGCGGATTCGGGAACCTTGAAGGCGAGCTGCACCCGGCCCTCTTCGTCCAGAGCCACCTGCAGGGCGAACGGGGTCTGGCACTCTTCCACCGACTCGAGCTCAAGCCCCCTGGCCTCGGGCATTTTCTCCGCGTACTCGAGGAGGAACGCGGTCTTCAACGAATCGGGCAGCCCCGCGAGCAGGTCGAGGATGCGTTTGAGTTTTTCCGGCACCCGGGCTTCCACGCCCCGAGGCTACCCGATCCGCCCCACGCCAACCGTGTCCTAGGCCAGGTCGTCCAGGATCTCCCGGATGGGCTTTTTGCGGCAGGTGAACATTGGCGTGTCCCGGAGGGTGTAGAGGCTCGCCTCGGAGTAGCGGAGCCGGTGCACCAGGTCGACGAACTCCTGGGGGTAGTCGGCGTCGAAGGCGACCACGAACTCCTGGTCGTCGATGCCGTAGGAGTAGCTGGTGTTGAGCCGCACGCCGGTGAAGGGGGCGGAGAGGTAGATGTGCTCGTCCATCATCCCCTGGCGGGTGTGGGGGGTGAGCTTGTACCACTCGCGCTTTTTCACGAAGGGGTAGACGAAGAGGTACTTCCCCTCGCCGGGTCTCAGCTCCACCCCTTCCCCCTCGGGGTTGTAGCGGTCCACGTAGATCGAGCGCTTTTGCATGGAGAGGAAGCTGTACGGCTGGGTCAGGTAGCCGGCGAGGCGGGTGCGGTTCAACTCCGCCTGCATCGCCTGGAAGAGGTCAGGGTCGAAGGCGATCCGCCAGAGCATGAAGTCGGCGTCGGCGCGGAAGCCCACCAGGGAGTAGGTGCGGAGGATGAAGCCGTCCCTCCCCGCCCATTCCTCGACCGCTTTCGCGAACTCCTGCTTGGCCTCGGCCTTCTCCTCCGGGGAAAGCCGCCGGAAGGCGGGGTCGAGCTTAAAGAAGGCGTAGTTCAAAAACTGGCGGCGGGCCCGGTCGGGGGCTTTCTTCAGTACCAGGCCGGCGGGGTCGACGTCGAACATGCGCCGGGTGGGCGCTTCCTTGTACTCGCGGACCTCGGGCTTCGTCCTCATACGCCGGTAGTCTACCGGGTTTCGTGCGTGCGGTCGCAAGCGCCGAGGCGCCGCTGCTTCGTCCAGTGAACCCGGTCGGCGAGGAGCAGCCCCTCGAGCAGCCAGAGCCCGGGCCGTGGCGGGCGCAGGCCGGGCGCGAGCTCGTCCGGAAGACCCCGCCAGCCCTTCTTCTCAAAGCAGGCGAGGAGGCGTACGCGCGGGGATTCGTCCGCGGCCTGGGCCCTCCAGGCCCGGCCGTTTACAAACCAGATCCGGGTCCAGCCTTCGGGGCCCGGGCCCTCGTAGTAAGCCCAGGTCCGGGGGAAGAGTACGTGCAGCTCCCTGACCCGGATGCGGCCGTCCTCGACCCGCCCCTCAACCTCGACGCGCATCCCCGGCGCGAGGTAGTCGAATAGCGGCAGGTCCCCCACGAGTCGGCGATCGCCCACCACCACCACCGGCCGGGTTACCTGCACCTGCCCGTAATAGGTGTAATCCTCGTCGTAGTGCTCCTCCTCATCTTCCTCCTCGTCGCGCCCGGGCTCGTCGTCGGAGGAGCGCCGATCCTCCTCGTCTTCTTCCTCGCCTTTCTCCTCGTTCCTGGGCTCGTCGTCGGAGGAGTGCCGGTCTTCCTCCTCGTCGCGCCCGGGCTCGTCGTCGGATTCTTCCTCCTCGCCGTGCCCGGGCTCGTCGTCGGAGGAGCGCCGATCCTCCTCGTCTTCTTCCTCGCCTT
>JALSJG010000074.1 GCA_026989475.1 Thermaceae bacterium
TCGTCGTCGGAGGAGTGCCGGTCTTCCTCCTCGTCGCGCCCGGGCTCGTCGTCGGATTCTTCCTCCTCGCCGTGCCCGGGCTCGTCGTCGGAGGAGCGCCGATCCTCCTCGTCTTCTTCCTCGCCTTTCTCCTCGTTCCTGGGCTCGTCGTCGGAGGAGTGCCGGTCTTCCTCCTCGTCGCGCCCGGGCTCGTCGTCGGATTCTTCCTCCTCGCCGTGCCCGGGCTCGTCGTCGGAGGAGCGCCGATCCTCCTCGTCTTCTTCCTCGCCTTCCTCCTCGTTCCTGGGCTCGTCGTCCTCGCTACTCGTTCGCCCCTGGTGGAGCGCGAGACCCTGTGTCCGTTCGCTGCTGCCCGCCAGGGCGGTCCCGGTGGGCGGGAGCGCAATCAGGTAGAGCAGGATCAAAAGCAGCCATTTAGCCATCGCTCACCTCCGCCCGATCGAGATCGAAGCGGGCCACCAGTCCGGGGTTGCCGTTGCTCAGGCTCAGCTGGCCGCCCATGGCCCGGATCGCCTGGGCCGAAAGGGCGAGCCCCAGGCCGAGCCCCGAGCGGGCGCCCAGGCGGAAGAACGGTTGCGTGAGTTTGGGCAGGAGTTCCGGGGCTACGCCGGGACCTTCGTCGCGGACCTCCACCACCACTTTTTCTCCCTCCTCCGCGGCGGAGACCCGGATCCGACCGGCTCCGTGCTTGAGTGCGTTAAGAAGCAGGTTTTCCAGGACCCGCTGGAAAAGCTCGGAATCCGCCATCACCCAGGGCCCCTCCTTGGGGAGTTCGATGGTGATCCGGTCCCGCTCCGGTTCGGGGACCCCGCGCAACGAGGTTTCGACGAGGGGGCCGAGGGGAAGGGGCTCGAGCTCCGCCCGCGGCGTCCGGGCCAGGTGCAAAAGCCCCTCCAGGATCGTGTGCATCCGTCCGAGCGCCTTGCGGGCCTCGGCGATCGCCTCCTCCTTGGGGACCACGCCCAGGTCGAGCGCGTCGAGCTGGGCCTGGAGGGTGGCGAGGGGGTTTCGAAGCTCGTGGGACGCGTAGCGGGTGAAGGCGCGCTCGCGCTCGAAGGCCTCCTTGAGCGTGCGGGCCATACGGTTGAAGCTTCGCGTGAGGGTGGCGAGTTCGTCTCCTCCCCGGGGTTCGGGAAGCGGATCCGGGAACTCGACCCGGGAAAGCTTTTCCACCCCGCGTGCAAGCCGATCGAGGGGGCGGAGCAGGCGATGGGCGAGGAAGAAGCCGAGCAGCGCCGCCAGCGCGGCCGCGAGCGGCAGGGTCAAGATGCCGCTTTGCAGCTGGCGGGAAAGTGCCCGGCGGTACTCGCCGACGTAGAGGTAGAGCTCGAGCACGTAGCCCTCCCCGATTGCCACCCGGGTGCGGGCCCAATCGCCGTCGGGTCGTTGGGGTACGGTCCCCGCCTCCAGGTAGATCCGGCCCTCCTTGAGGACCCGGAAGCCCAGGGTATACCCGGACCCGATCCAGGGCCAGTCCTCCCCCGAAAGACGAGGCTTGCCCTCCTCCAGGTGAACGCTCTGGGCGGCGGCCCGGCTCCAACGCCTTAGTTCGAGCTGTATCTCGTTCTCGATCGCCTGACGGAAGTCGAGGTATCCGACGAGGAAGTGAAGCCCCGCCGCAAGAATCGCCACCAGGGCGGTGCCCAATGCGAGCTTCCAGCGCAGGCTCATGGCACCCCCAGTCGGTAGCCACCGGGCACGGTGGCGATCGCCGCGGGCCCCAGTTTCTGCCGGAGCCGGTGGACGTAGACCCGTACGATGCGAAGGCCGGACTCGGCGCCGGGAAAGAGACGTTCGAGAAGTTCCTCGGGGGTAAAAACGCGGTCGGGATTGAGGGCGAAGAGCTCGAGCAGGGCGAACTCTCGCCCGGTGAGCTCGACCTCGTGCCCCTGCCAGAAGACCTTACGGGCGGCTAGGTCCACAACGAGTGGACCCCGCTCGATACGGCTCTTCTTGACCGGCGAGCCCCGGCGGAGGAGGGCCCGGATCCGGGCGGCGTACTCCTCAAGTTCAAAGGGTTTGACCAGGTAGTCGTCGCCACCGAGGTCCAACCCCCGCACGCGGTCGTCCACCGTGTCCCGGGCGGTGACGAAGAGGATGGGGCCCTGGTACCCCGCGGCCCGGAGCTCCTCGGCGAAGCGGAAGCCCGCGTCCTCTCCTTCGGGGAGCATGACGTCGAGGGAGACGAGGTCGGGCTCGGCCTCCACGAAGGCGTCCCAGGCCTCGTCCAGGGAAGCGGCCTCCTGGACCTCGTAACCCTGATGCCGGAGCATCGCCGCCAGGGGTTTCCGGAGCCCGTCCTCGTCCTCCACCAAAAGCACCCGCATCGTCCTTAGGGTATCGCTGGGGGGTTAACGGCGAGTAAAAGCCCCCCGGAGCGCTCCGGGGGGCTTTTACGGGAGGCGGGCTATTCGTGCTTGGGATTCGCCCACTCCTTGACCTTTTCCTTCGCCTCCTCCATCTTTTTCTGAGCCTTTTCCGGCATCGTCATCTCGGGGCGCTCGGTGCCGGGTGCGGCCATCCCCTCGCGGGTCTTCAGGGTCATCCGGAGCTCGGCCTTCGTCTCGATCCGAACGCGGGCTAGGCAACCGTCCTTGAGGAGGGTGAGTTCCTCCGGGTTT
>JALSJG010000075.1 GCA_026989475.1 Thermaceae bacterium
AGGTGTCAAAAGCTTTTCCGCCCCCACTATAGGGGGCGGAAGTTTTGCGTCCTGCTCTGGAGCCGGCGGCCGGATTCGAACCGGCGACCTACCGCTTACGAGGCGGTTGCTCTACCGCTGAGCTACGCCGGCCCGCGGCCCCCTCAAGTATAGGCAAAAATGGTGGGCCCTGCAGGACTCGAACCTGCAACCCACCGGTTATGAGCCGGCTGCTCTAACCATTGAGCTAAGGGCCCAGACCAAGCCCAATCTAGCCTAGCTCGAAGGCGCGAGCAAGCGGTCGAGGAGGGCCCGGGCTTCGTCCTCGGGGAGGAGGCTCGCGAAGTAAACCCGCTCGCCGGGAGCCCAGGTCTGGGCGGCGTGCACCACCTCGACCGACTCCCCCTTTCTGCGCACCAGGGGCAGGAGCTCGGAGGGCAGGTCGAGCTCCCCCACCGCCTTGCCGGAAAACCCCTTGGGAAGTTCGTATTCCAGAACCTGGGCGCCGCGGTGGGCGAGGGCGTGGTCCCAGTCCTCGACGTCCAGTGGCCGGCCGAAGGCGAGCTCGGCGCCCACCCTCCGGACGAGCTCGAGCCCCACGCTCCCGGGATCCACCGCGGGGTAGGCCCGAGGGATTCCAAAGACCTCCCGGGCCAGCTGCACCGCGAGCAGGTTCACCTCGGGGTTCGGGGTGACCGCAAGGAAACTCGCCGCTTCGTCGGCGCCCGCGCGCTCGAGCTCATCTTCCTCGAGGGCGTTCCCCTGCACCACGAAAAGCCGCTCGCGCTCGGCCTCCCGCACCTTCTGCGGATTACGGTCGAGGAGCACCACCGGCCGCCCTCCCTGCGCCAAAAGCCGGGCCACCGCGCGCCCGAGCCCTCCGGCGCCCACCACCAGCAGGAGCCGGCCGGCGGCGGTGGCGAGGCCCAAGCTCCGGGCGAGAAGCGGCGCGAGCAGACTGGCGGCAACCACGCTCACGAAGATCGTGATGAAGACCAGGGCCAGAAGCCGCTCCCCCTCCCCCGGGAGAAAGAGGGCGAAGAGCGAGGCCACGCTGGCGGCGACGATGCCCCGGGGAGCGAGGGCAGCGACAAAGAGCCGCTCCCTGGGGCCGAGCTCGGATCCCCGGAGGGCGAGGGCCACCGAGAGCGGGCGCACGACGAGGAGGAGTGTGAGCGCCACCAGGAGACCGGGGACGAGCATCGCTTCCACGGTGGAAAGGGGCAGGTCGGCGGCAAGTAGGACGAAGAGCAGGCTGATCGCGAGCAGGGTGAGCTGCTCCTTGAAGCGCTTCAGGCGGTGTTCCTCGGGGATGGCCCCGCGCTGGACCACCAGCCCCATCGCGACCGCCGCCATGATCCCCGACTCGCTGAGCGCCGCCTCGGCGAACCCGTAGGCCACCAGGACGC
The DNA here is from genome assembly GCA_026989475.1 of Thermaceae bacterium. Lineage (GTDB taxonomy): Bacteria > Deinococcota > Deinococci > Deinococcales > Marinithermaceae > WFXV01. Next base: position 1,389 of record JALSJG010000075.1, read on the forward strand.
CGGCGAGGGCGGTGAGGTTCTTGAGCTCGAGCCCCACCCACCTCGGCTGCTTCAAAAGCCAGGTGAGCCCGAGCCCGGCCGCCACCCCCACGAGCCCTCCGGCCCCGAGCCGGCCGAGGTAGCCGAGGACCGCCTCCGAGAGCGCCGCCACCCCGCCCGCCTCACGAAAACCGAGGACCGCCTCGAAGACCGCCACCGCCAAGATCGCCCCTACCGGGTCGATGAGGATGGCCTCGCCCTCGAGCACCGCCTTGACCCGTCGGGGCACCGCCACCCGCTTCAAAAGCGGCTGCACCACGGTGGGCCCGGTGACCACCACGAGCGCCCCGAAAAGCACCGCACCCCCCGGCGAGAGGCCGCCCAGCAGGTAGCCGGCGAGCCCGGCGCCGAGCCAGGTCACCGCCGCCCCCAGGGTGACGAGCCGGCGCACCTCAAAAAGCGAGCGCCTTAAGTCCCCAAGCCTCAGGGCGAGCGCCCCCTCGAAGAGGATGATCGCCACCGCGAGCTTGACGAGAAGGGGGAGCCCCCCTCCCAGGGCCTCGGGCTCGAGGAGCCCAAGCCCCCCCGGTCCCGAGAGCGCTCCGAAAAAGAGGAGAAGCACCAGCGCCGGAAGACGAAAGCGGTGGGCGAGGAGCTGGGCGAAGATCCCGAGCCCCACCGCCAGGCTCGCGGTCAAAAGCGCGTCGTTCCCGTGCATCGAGCTAGCCTTGGGACTCCCTCAGCTCGGCGCGGAGGCGCTCGGCGGCGGCCTCGATCTTCTGTCCGATCTCCCGGTGCTGGAGCTTCAGGGTCTCGATCTGGGTCACGAGCCGCTCAAACTCCTCCTTCACCGCGGCCCGGGTCGCCTCCTCTCCCTCGGCGAGCGCCCGCTCGAGCTCACCCATCCGGCGAAGGATCGCCTCGGCGCGCGCCTCCATCTCCTTTTCGTGATGGGTCAGGGTCTCGCCGAACTCGGCGAACGCCCCCTCCAGGTAGCGCTTGAGCTCGGTGAAACGGGAGGCTTCCGCGTCCTCGAGCTGCTTGCGAACCTGGTAGAGCTCCCGGGCGTAGCGCCGGACCTCGAGCAGGGCCGAGGCCTCGACCCCCAGGGAAAAGAGCACATAGAGCAGGGTCAGGACCAGCACCACCCCGAGCATCACCAGCCCAAGCGGTGCCTCCACCCGGGTAAAAATCAGGTTGAGGGGGGTCGGGGCGGTAAAAGCCGACCAGTTCAGCCCGGCGAAGAGCAGGAGCAAGCCGAGCACGAGGACGACGGTCAGGGTGCGAACGTTCATGGCCCCTCCTTCGTAGCAGGCCGATTATACCGGTTCCAAAACCAAACGCGTGCCCGCGCTCCCACTCGCGACCCCCGCGAGCACGCCGGACTCGCCGCGGGCGATGGCGGCCCAGGGCGCTCCGGCCTCGAGCGCCAGGAAAGCCGCCGCCACCTTGGGCACCATCCCCCCGGCGATCGTCCCCCGGGCCATGAGGGCCTCGGCCTCGCTCCGGGTGAGGCTGGGGTAGCGGCTCGCCTCGTCGCCAGGCTCGGCGAGCACCCCGGGCACGTCGGTAAAGAAGACCACCGGCCAGCCGATCGCCCCCGCCACCGCCGCCGCCGCCAGATCGGCGTTGACGTTGAGCGCCCCCTCGCGGTCCACCGCGATCGGGCTCACCACCGGGGTGTAGCCCCGTTCGAGCAGGGCAAAGAGCAGGTCCGCTTCCACCCGCTCGATCCGCCCCACCCGCCCCAGCCGGGCCTCGGCGCGGGCCCGGAGAAAGCTTGCGTCCCGGCCCGAGACCGCCACCGCCGGCCGCCCAAGCGCGCTCAGGGCGTGGGCAAGCTCCTTCCCCAGACGGGTGAGCACCATCTCCACCGCCTCGAGCTGTTCCGGCGGGGTCACCCGCTCACCGGCCTCAAAACGCGTGGAAAACCCCAGCCGCTCGAGGTGGGCCCCGATCTGGGGCCCGCCGCCGTGCACGACCACCACCGGGCCCGGGTATTCGGCCACCTCCCGAAGCACCGCCTCGGCCCCCCCGAGGGAACCGCCCAGCTTGAGCACGAGCCCCTCCGACGCCATCCCCGTTTAGCATAGAACCATGCGCGTAGCCGAGCTGATGACGCCCGAACCCCTGGCGGTGGGGCCGGAGGAGCCCATCGCCCAGGCCGCCCGCAAGATGCTGGAAAACCGCTTCGGCGGGCTTCCGGTCACCGACGCCAAGGGCAAGCTCCTCGGGGTAATCGAGGCGGACGACCTCCTCCCCCACCCCGAGCTCATCCCCCACTCCGACGTCGAGGCCCTAAAACTCTTCGAGGACTGGATCGACCCCGGGGACTACGCCGAGATCTTCCACCGCTACGAGAAGACCCCGGTTAAGGCGGCGATGCGCACCAGGGTACCCACCCTCCACCCCGACGAGGGTCTTTGGCACGCGCTTAAGACCCTGATCGAAAACGACTTCCGGCGGGTCCCAGTGGTGGACGAGGCAAACCGGGTCGTGGGCATCCTCACCCGGAGCGACTTTCTAAGGCTCTTCCTGGAGGGAAGCTGATGGAACACGCCGCACCCACCGTCGCCCAGTTGCTTCTCGAGCTCTTCATCCTGGTGCTTGCGGTCCAGTTCATGGGCTGGCTCTTTCGCCGCTTCGGCCAGCCCGCGGTGATCGGCGAGCTGGTCGCCGGCGTGATCATCGGCCCCTCGATCCTCGGCTGGGTGCACGAGGGCCACACCCTCGAGTTCATCGCCGAGGTCGGCGCGATCTTCCTGCTCTTCGTGGTGGGACTGGAAACCCGGCTCAAAGACGTGCTGGCGGTGGGCAAGGAGGCCTTTTTGGTCGCGCTCTTCGGGGTCGTGCTTCCTTTTCTCGGCGGCTACTATTTTTCGGTTCTCGCCGGGCATAACTCCGTCGCCTCGCTCTTTTTCGGCGCCGCGCTGGTGGCCACCAGCGTGGGCATCACCGCGCGGGTGTTGCAGGAGCTCGGGGTGCTCGCCCGCCCCTACAGCCGCATCATCCTGGGTGCCGCGGTGAT
>JALSJG010000076.1 GCA_026989475.1 Thermaceae bacterium
TCAGCTACTACGACTACTACCAGCCCGAGGCCTACGTTCCCGGGCGCGACCTCTACATCGAAAAGGACGCGAGTATCAACCCTGAGATCGAGCGGCTCCGCCACTCGACGACGAGGAGCCTTTTGACCCGGCGGGACGTGATCGTGGTCGCCTCGGTGAGCGCGATCTACGGCCTCGGTAGCCCCGAGGACTACCGCCGGCTGAACCTGATCGTCGAGGTGGGGGACCGGAACTCCCGGGAGGCGCTGATCGAGCGGATGGTAGAGCTCTTCTACGAGCGGAACGAGGTCGCCCTCGAGCCCGGCCGCTTCCGCGCCAAGGGCGAGGTGATCGAGGTCTGGCCGGCCTACGACACCGAACCCCTCCGGGTCGAGCTCTGGGGCGACGAGGTCGAGCGGATCAGCGTGATCCACCCGGTGACCGGGGAGCGCCTCCGGGAGCTGCCCGGCTTCGTGCTCTACCCCGCCACCCACTACGTCACCCCGGAGGAAAAGCTCCGCCCGGCGATCGAGGCGATCAAGCAGGAGCTCGCCGAGCGGGTGGCGGAGCTTGAAGCCCAGGGCAAGCTGCTCGAGGCCCAGCGGCTCAAAGAGCGCACCCTCTACGACCTCGAGATGCTCCGCCTCACCGGCACCTGCAAGGGCATCGAGAACTACGCCCGCCACCTCTCGGGCCGGGCCCCGGGCGAGCCCCCGGACACCCTGCTCGACTACTTCCCCGAGGATTTCCTCACCTTCATCGACGAGTCCCACGTGGCGGTGCCCCAGCTCGAGGGCATGTACGCCGGCGACCGCTCGCGAAAGGAGACCCTGGTCGAGTACGGCTTTCGGCTGCCCTCGGCCCTCGATAACCGCCCCCTTAAGTTCGAGGAGTTCCTGGAGAAGACGGGGCAGATCGTCTTCGTCTCGGCGACCCCGGGGCCCTTCGAGCTCAAAGTTTCCGACCGGGTGGTGGAGCAGATCATCCGGCCGACCGGGCTCCTCGACCCCAAGGTCACGGTCAAGCCCACCGAGGGCCAGATCGACGACCTGATCGCGGCGACCCGGGAGCGGGCCGAGCGGGGCGAGCGGGTGCTCGTCACCGTGCTCACCAAGAAGATGGCCGAGGACCTCACCGACTACCTGCTTTCCCAGGGCATTCGCGCCCGCTACATGCACCACGAGCTCGACGCCTTCGAGCGCCAGGCCTTGATCCGGGACCTTCGCCTCGGGCACTTCGACGTCCTGGTGGGGATCAACCTCCTAAGGGAGGGGCTCGACCTGCCCGAGGTCAGTCTGGTGGCGATCCTCGAGGCCGACAAGACCGGCTTCCTCCGGAGCGAGCGGGCGCTGATTCAGACCATCGGGCGGGCGGCCCGGAACGTGCACGGCGAGGTCTACCTCTACGCCGACCAGGTGAGCGACGCGATGCGGCGGGCGATCGAGGAGACGAACCGCCGCCGGAGGGTACAGGAAGCCTACAACAAGGAGCACGGGATTACCCCGAAGACGGTGGAAAAATCGGTGCGGCCTTTGGTGAAGCCCGAGGATTACGGGGAGGAGGTGCTCGCGGCCGAGGTCCCGGCGGATCCCGAGGCGATCAAAGCCGAGATCGCGGCGCTCTCGCTTGAGATGTGGGAGGCGAGCGAGGCCCTCGACTTCGAGCGGGCGGCCGAGCTGCGTGATCGGATCCGGGCGCTCGAGGCGCGGCTTAAAGGGCTCCATCTCCCGCCGGCGGTGGCGGTGGGAGGGAAAAAGCGCAAGCGGAGGCGGAAGTAAAAAGGGGCGGGGCGCGCGCCCCGCCCCTTTTTGCACCGGTTTAGCCAAAGAGCAGAAGCCGGATCGGCTTCTCCAGGTAGTGGGCGACCCGCTCGAGGAACTTCTCCTCGCGGGTGGGCAGTTCTCCAGTCAGGATCAAAAGCCCCTGGCCTTCGGGAAGCCCGCCGGTGGCGAGGACCAGGGCGGGCGGTTTTAGGAGGATGGGGGGCTCGGCCTCGTCCACCGAAAGGCCCTCGCCTTCCTCGCTCGCCGCTTCCCAGGCGGCGACGAAGCCGGCGAAGCTCTCGCTCTGGGGTACCCGGTAGCGGCCCTTCAGGGGCCGGAGCGGGACCTCGAGGTCGGCGAGCGCCCGCCTCGCGGCCAGGAAGAGGAGCGTCGCCCGGGAGAGCTCGCGCCCGAGTTCGGCGCCGAAGTCCGAAAGCAGGGCGTCGAGGGGAGCGAGCGCCACCGGGCGGAACCAGAGCCGGACCTCCGGGGCTGCGGGTGCTGCCGGTTCCTCCACCGCGATCGGCGCCCGCTCCTCGCTCGTCGGGGACGGGGGCACCGCCGCCGCGACAGGCTCCGGCTCAGGCTCGGGTTCCGGGGCCGGGGGCGTTTCCTCGGTGTAGACGGGTAGCTCGGCGGTGATCTCCTCGGCGGGGGGCTCGGGCGCCGGTTCTTTAGGAGCCTCCTCCTGGTAAAGGGGGAGCTCCGCGGTGATCTCCGGCGGAGGCTCCTCGGCAGGGGTTTCCTCGGTGAAGACCGGGAGTTCGGCGGTCACGTCCTCCGGCGGTGGGGCGGGCTCGGGGGCCTGTATCGGAGGGGCTTCGGGTTCCTCGTAAAGGGGGAGCTCGGTGGTGACATCCTCGGCGGTAGCCTCTTCGCTCCTACTGGGCTCGAGCTCAGGCTCGGGCGCCTCGGCCGGGGGCGCCTGGGCTTCCTCCTCCAGGAGGTCGAGCTCGAGCTCAAACTCCGAGGTTAGCTCCTGAGCCTTGCCCACCGGTTCCTCCGGGGGGAGCAATTCCTCTAGCGTGATCCCTTCCTTCTCCAGCGCGGCGCGGGCGGCTTCGAGATCGGCCTCTCCCTCGGGCGGCGGGGGCTCGCCCGGCGGGGGCCCCTCGAGGGTGATCTCCCCGGCCATGACCTTGGCCAGAAAGTTCAGGATGTCGCGCTCGGTGATCTCGCCCTCGGGCCCGGTGCCTTCGAGCTTGCGCCAGTCGATCCCGTTCTCTTCAGCGAGGCGCCGCGCCAGCGGGGTGATCTTGGGCTCGCTCATTTCTCCCATCATAGCTTAGCGGCACGCTACGGGCGCCGCGGTATGCCCGCCGGTACCAGGGGGCGTCCAGGGGCTCGATGACCACGCCGCGGTTCGAGGCGTGCACGAACCGCCCCCGGCCAAGGTAGATCCCTACGTGGTCGATGGCTTTTCCCGAGAAGCTAAAGAAGACCAGGTCCCCGGGCCTGGGCTTGGAAACCGGTGGCAGGCTTTGGAACATCGCCCGGGCGGTGCGGGGGAGCCGGACCCCGAGTTTCTGATAGACCCGGTACACAAGCCCCGAGCAGTCGAACCCTCCCTGGCCGGTGCCGCCAAAGCGGTAGGGGGCACCGAGGTAGGGGCGGACGAGGGCCTCGAAATCGGGGCCGGGGATCTTGAGCACCTCGCCCGCCCGGATGAGGTCGCCGGAAAGCCCGTTCACCCGCCGGATCGCCTCCACCGTGGTGCCGTACCGGCGAGCGAGGGAGTAAAGCGTGTCCCCGGGCGCGACCCGGTGCTCCCACGCGAGCGCCAGGGCGAGAAACAACCCAAGCCCGAGGACCCGTGGCATCAGGCCTCCTCGGCGGGAAGCCGTCCGCCCTCGGCCCAGAGGATGAGCGGTTTCAGGAGCAGGGGCGCGAGCAGGGTGGTGAGCACCACCATGAAGATCACCACCGCGAACTGGGCCTCGTCGATCGCCTGACTGGACAGACCGATGGCGGCGACGATCAGGCCGACCTCGCCCCGGGGGATCATCCCAACCCCCACCACGATCGCGTTCTTGAGCCCCTGGGTGAGGGCGGGCACGAAGCTGACCAGCTTGCCGAGGATCGCGATCGCCCCGACGATCAGACCGGCGATGATCACGTCGCTGCTGCCAAGCGCCTTAAGGTCGAGCAGGATCCCCATGTAGGCGAAGAAGATCGGGGCTAGAAAGCCCTCGAGCGCGTGCACCGGCTCGCCGAGCCCCTGCTCCTCGGCCACCTCGGCCATGATCATGCCCGCGAGAAAGGCGCCCACGATGGGAGCGAGGCCGATTCCCTTGGCCAGCGCCGCCATCCCCAGGGCGAAGACCACCGCGGCGCCGTAGGGCGACTGGAAGGGAAGCCGGTCGAAGGGGAGGCGGCGCACCAGGGGCACCGCGGCCATTGCGAGCCCCACGAAGACCGCCGAGATCACGATGAGGCGAACCACCACCCCGGTCTCCACGGCGCCGGTCTGGGCGATGCCGGAGACGATCGCGAGCACGATCAGCCCGAGGATGTCGTCGATCACCGCGGCACCCAGGATGATGCGGCTGTAGGGGCGGGCGAGCACCCCGAGCTCCTGCAACACCCGCGCGGTGATGCCCACGCTGGTGGCCACCAGCGCGGCGCCGAAAAAGAGCGAGGCGACGG